>NZ_CBDRIY010000037.1:0-63716 GCF_965344335.1 Nocardiopsis eucommiae | reverse complement strand
CCCCGGACGCGCCGGGGTTGGGCGGCCCTCCGGGCCGCCCGACCCTCACACCGACGCCGTCCGCACCCTCACGCCAGGGCGTGCCGGGCCGCGACCGCGGCGTCGTAGCGCTCCAGCACCACACGCGCGAGCTCGGGCACGTCCCCGAGGGCGTCCGCGACCACCGCGGCCCCCGCCGCCGTCGACTGCGCGCGGACCCGGTCGGAGAAGAACCCGGGCGCCAACAGGTAGCCGCTGACCGCCACCCGGCGGTGCCCGCGCTCCAGGAGCTCCCGCACCGCGTTGCCCGGGCTCGGCTCGGCCGCCGAGGCGTACGCCGCCACGACCTCCGTCCACGGGCCCCGTCCGGCCAGCTCGCGGGCCATCGCCCCGATCACCTCGTTGGCCCCCGCGTCACTCGACCCGGCGGAGGCGAGGACCAGCGCCGTCCCGGGCTCGGCGTACGCACCGGCCTCCGCCAGGCGCCGCTCCACCGCCTCCAGCAGCAGCGGATGCGGACCCAACGTCTCGGAGTAGTGGATCCGCAGCCACGGGCCGCGCTCACGGGCCCGATCGAGGACCGACGGCAGGTCCACCTTGCTGTGGAACGCGGCCGTCAGCAGCGCGGGCAGGACCACGACCTCACCGGCGCCGCCGGAGGCGAGGCCGTCCAGTGCCTCCTCGACCCCGGGTTCCACGTGGTCGAGGAAGGCCAGGCGCACGTCCAGCCCCGGCCTCAGGGCGCGGACCCGGTCGAAGACGGCGGAGACCGCCGCCGCCGACCTCGGGTCCCGGCTCCCGTGCGCCACCGCCAGCAGCGGGATCGGGGCGCGCGGCCCCGCATCCCCGTCAGCGCTCATACGTGGATCCCGCACTCGGTCTTGCCGGTTCCGGCCCAACGCCCGCTCCGGGGGTCCTCACCCGGCTCCACACGGCGGGTGCACGGCTCGCAGCCGATCGAGGGGTACCCGTCGTACTGGAGCGGGTTCACCATCACCCCGTTCTCGGACATGTAGGCGTCCACCTCCTCCTGGGTCCACCGGGCGATCGGATTGACCTTGGTCATCCGTCGACGCCGGTCCCACTGCACCACCGGGGTGTCCCGGCGGGTGACCGAGTCCTCACGGCGCAGCCCCGTCAGCCACGCCGAGTACGGCTCCAACGCCCGCTGGAGGGGTTCCACCTTGCGCAGGTGGCAGCAGATGCCGGGGTCACGACCGTGCAGCCGGGGGCCCAGGACCAGGTCCTGCTCGGCCACGGTCCGGGACGGTTCCACGTTGATCAGGGTGATGTCGTAGACGGAGGCCACGGCGTCACGGGTGCCGATGGTCTCGGGGAAGTGGTAACCCGTGTCGAGGAAGATCACGTCGATCCCGGGAGCGGCCCTGGACGCGAGGTCCACCATGAGCGCGTCCGCCATGGAGGAGGTCATGCAGAGTTCGGAGCCGAAGGTCTCGGCGGCCCAGGCGATGATCTCCGGGGCCGAGGCCTCCTCCAGCTCACGCGCGGCACGCGCGGCCAGCTCCGGTCCGCCCGTCGTGGCGATGGTGGCGTTCATTCGTTGCCTTCCGTCGGTCTGGAGGGGGCCCCGCCCGCGGAGAACGAGGCGGAGCGCAGGCCCACGTACTTGACCCGGAACACCCGGGCGCAGGACAGGCAGGCCCAGGGGTAGCCCTCACCCCTGACGGCGGCGCCCTCCTCGGGCATCAGGTCCTCGTCGCCGCAGTAGGGGCAGTAGTAAGGCGCGGCCCTTTCGGACACGGCACACCTCTTCCTTCCAGTGGACCCGGCCCGGGGCAGGGGGCCGGGCGGGCCCGGGCGAGCACCGCCCGGACCCGGGGTCAGGTCGTCACTTCAGGTCCGCGTCGTCGGCGCGGCCCGCCCAGGCGGCGAAGTTCTCGCCGTCCCCGCGCTGCTCCCGGAAACGCCGGAGCACCCGCTCGACGTAGTCGGGGAGGTCGTCGGCGGTGGTCTTCAGCCCGCGGATCTTCTTGCCGAAGGCCTGGGTCAGTCCCATGCCGCCGCCCAGGTGGATCTGGTAGCCCTCCACCTGCTCGCCCCGGTCGTTCATGACCAGCTGGCCCTTGAGACCGATGTCGGCGACCTGGATGCGCGCGCAGGAGTTCGGGCAGCCGTTGACGTTGATGGTCACCGGCTCCTCGAAGTCCGGGAGCCGCTTCTCCAGTTCGTCGATGAGGGTCGCGGCGCGGTCCTTGGTCTCCACGATCGCCAGCTTGCAGAACTCGATGCCGGTGCAGGCCATGGTCTGGCGGCGGAACACGCTCGGGTTGACCTGGAAGCCCTCGGACTCCAACGCGGCCGTGATCGACGGGACCCGCTCCTCCTCGATGTCGAGGATGACCAGCTTCTGGTCGGCGGTGGTGCGGACGCGGTCCGACCCGTGCTCCTCCGCGATCTCCGCGACCCGCAGCAGCGAGGTGCCCGAGACCCGGCCCACCTTGGGCGCGAAGCCCACGTAGAACCGGCCGTCACGCTGGCGGTGCACGCCCACGTGGTCGCGGCGCACCCCCGGGTCCAGCTCGGGCTCCGGGCCGTCGGGGAGCGCGTAGCCGAGGTACTCCTGCTCCAGGACCTCGCGGAACCTCTCCGCGCCCCACTCCTTGATGAGGAACTTGATCCGGGCGCGGGTGCGCAGGCGGCGGAAGCCGTAGTCGCGGAAGATCGCGCAGACCCCGGCCCAAACCTCGCTCACCTGGTCCGGTCGCACGAAGGTGCCGAGCCGCTGGGCGAACATCGGGTTGGTGGACAGCCCGCCGCCGACGAACAGGTCGTACCCGGCCTCGCCCGACGCGTCGCGCACGCCCACGAAGGCCACGTCGTTGATCTCGTGGTTCACGCAGTGCACGGTGCACCCGGACAGCGACGACTTGAACTTGCGGGGGAGGTTCGAGTAGAGCGGGCTCCCGATGTGCTCGGCGTAGATCTGCTCGATCTGCTCGGTGGGATCCAGGACCTCGTCCTCGGCCACCCCGGCCAGGGGGCAGCCCAGGATCACGCGCGGGGTGTCCCCGCAGGCCTCCGTGGTGGACAGCCCCACCGACTCCAGCTTCTCCCAGATCGCGGGGACGTCCTCGACCCGGATCCAGTGGTACTGGACGTTCTGCCGGTCGGTGATGTCGGCGGTGTCGCGTCCGTAGTCACGGGAGATCTCCGCGACCGCCCGCAGCTGGGCCGCCGACAGCTGGCCGCCGTCGATGCGCACCCGCAGCATGAAGAAGCGGTCGTCGAGTTCCTCGGGCTCCAGCACGGCGGTCTTGCCGCCGTCGATGCCGGGGGCGCGCTGGGTGTAGAGGCCGAACCAGCGGAAGCGCCCGCGCAGGTCGGCGGGGTCGATCGAGTCGAACCCGCCCTTCGCGTAGACGTTGATGATCCGATCGCGGACGTTGAGCCCGTCGTCGTTCTTCTTGTTCTCCTCGTTCTTGTTCAGCGGTTCGCGGTAGCCGAGGGCCCACTGGCCCTCACCACGGCGGCGCTTGGGCGGGGCTGACGTGGGTGCCTTGCCGGGCTGCGCGGAAGAGGGAGGCATCGCGGGTGTCTCCGTTGGGGTCGCGGGGTGCTCACGGTCCCGGCGCCCGCACCACTGGCCCGTGGACACCGCACGTCGTCGTGGACGGTGTCACGGGTGAAGTCCGTGTGGGAGTTCGAGGAAGAGGAGGAGCGCCGGGGCCGCGCGCACCCCTGAGGGTGCGTCAAAAGGCGGCGAGAGTTATCCGACGCTGCAACAGATGGCGCTGCTGACCCGAAGGAAGTCCACGTGGCGGCGCACGCGGAGCATGGGGTCGAGGACAGCGTTCATGTTTCGAGAATGACACGGGCGTCCGGCGCTTGTCCAGGTGTGCCCCAGGAGCCCGAATGTGAGTCACGTCATGCCCGCGTGGTGCCGACCGCTCCGAGGAGCGCTAACGTTCTCCCTGTGGTGGGATTCTGGGAGGGCCTGTGGCGCATGGCCGACGCCTGGCTGCGACGCCATCCCGTCTTCCACAGCGGCACGCTGCTCGTGCTGCGCACCATCCGTGCCCTCTCCCGTGACCGGGTGGTCGGCCTGGCCGCCGAGTCGGCCTTCTTCGCCCTGATCTCCCTCCCCGCGCTGCTGCTCTGCCTCCTGGGCGCCCTGGGTCCGCTGGCCATGGTGTTCGGGGAGGACCTCGTGGTGGAGATCCGCGAGTGGATGCTGGACCTGGCGGCGCGCATCCTCACCCCCGCCACCGTCGAGAGCGTGGTGGAGCCGCTGGTCGACGACTTCCTCGGTGGCGTTCCGGGCGGGGTCCTCTCGGTGACCTTCGTGGTGTCCCTGTGGTCGGGTTCGCGGGCGATGAACGTCTTCATCCGCTCCATCACCATCTCCTACGGTCTGGACGAGCTGCGCGGCTGGCTGTGGCAGCGGGTGCTCGCCTTCTTCGCCTACCTGGGCGGGCTGCTGTTCGCGGTCCTGGTGCTGCCGGTGATGGTGGCCGGGCCCGACATCGTCCACGAGCTCCTGCCGCTCACCGTGGGCCGCCTCAACCTGTTCTACTGGCCGCTCGTGGGTCTGCTCGTCACCGCCGCGGTGACGCTGCTCTACGCGCTGAGCGTGCCCGTGCGCACGCCGCTCTGGCGGCACCTGCCCGGGGCGCTCCTGGCCACCCTCGTGCTCCTGGCCGGGTCGGCGGGCCTGCGCGCCTACCTGGACGCCTCCTTCGGGCAGGTGAGCATCTACGGTTCGCTGTCCGCTCCCATCGCGATCCTGGCGTGGCTGTACGTCATGGCGATCGCCGTACTGGTCGGGTCCTCGCTCAATTCCGAGATCGACGCCCTGTGGCCCACGGTGCGCACCGCCGCCGCCCGAGCGGAGCTCGCCAACCGTCACTTCGAGAGGGCCGACCGGCTCGCCCAGCGGCGCGAGCAGGCGGTCATCGACACCCTCAACGGTCGCTGACCACAAGCGGCCAGCATGATCGTCCAGCCGGGATCCTCGGTATTTTCGTACCGCGTCCAGCGGGAGGCCGCGAACCCGCCGCCCCGAGCCTGGACCTCCCCCCGAAAGGCCCCCAGTGCCCTCCCCCTCCGGGCCCCCGAACCACGCGTCCACACGCCTGCTGGTCGGCTCGATCATGGCCGCCTCGCTCGGCTACGTCCTGTGGTCTTGTCTCACCGTGGACCATCCGCTTCGTACGGGATCCCCGTTCTCCCTGTGCGCCCTGGTCCTCGTCGTCCTGTGCGTGGTGCTCTTCGCGGCCCTGCCCCAGCGCTCCGGCGCACCCCCGGAGGGACCGGGGCGGCACGCGGCCCTCGTCTGGATACCGTGGCCGTTCGCCCTGGGTCCCCTGGTTCTGGTGTCCTCCGAACCGGGTCTCCTCCCGTGGCTGTGGCCGCTCCTCCTGCTGCCCCTGACGGCGTTGGTCCTGGTCTTCCTCTCCCATCGGGCCCGTCGGCGCTCGGGTCCCGACGGGCCCCGAGGGTACGCGACGCGTCCCGCGCGGAGCTTCGGCACGGCCGCCCTGACCACGGCCCTGGTGAGCATCACGCTGCACTTGCTCCTCACCAGCACGGCCCTGAAACAGGGCGGACCCTCCTTCTCCCTCGTTCTGTGCGTGCTGGTGGCCGTGCTGGTCACGCAGATCCTCCTGGGAGTCGCCCGCGCCCTGCCAGCTCGGACCGCCGGTACCGAGGAGCCCCGCGCCGACGGTGGTGCCGCCTTCGTCTGGGTGGCCTGGCCCATGGTTCTGGTCGCGGCGCTGCCGACGGTGACCAACCTGATCCACCCGGACGGCGCCTCGTCTCTGTGGCCCCTCGGCCTGTTCCCGCTGGGCGCCCTCGGCTTCGCGGTCCTCAGCACACGCGCGTTCTCGCGGGAACGCGCCGAACGTGTGAAGGAGGGGGGATCCGCGTGAGGTCCTCGTCGACACCGACCGTTTCTCTGACTCACCGACTGCTGGGAGAGGGCCGATGAGACTCTCCGCCGTGTTCCTCGTGGTCACCCTCCTCTCCCTGGTCCTGGCCCTCTACCTGGGATTCTGGGGTCCTCCGTTCCCCCTCGTGCTCATCGTCGGGTACGTCCTCGGCGCCCTGAGCGTGTACCTGGTGCGGATGGCGTTCCTGATCTCGCCCGCCGAGGACGAGCGGGAGCGGCGCGCCGCTGGAGGCCTGCACCGGTTCCTGTTCGGGATCGTGGCGCACCTCCTGTGCGCTCTGCTCCTGGCGGTCACCGTGATCACCCTCGTCTGGCGCGGCTCCTGGGGGGTGGGTTTCCTCCTCGTGTTCACCGTCCCCCTGTACGTCCTGGCGATCGTCTGCCAACTACGGGAGGCCGGGCGCCCCCCGCCCCGGCCGGGGCCGATGATCGTCGGCTGGGGCGCGCACGTGGTTCCTTCTCCGGGCTGGTCGGTCCTGCACCTGGGTGTCCCCTCACAGCGCCCGGGCGGACTGAACAGGCTGAACCCCCGGCTTCAGGTGGACGGCGAGAACGTCCTGAGCCTGTCGGCGGGTCAGCGGGCGACGGTCGTCCTGCCCCCGGGGCGGCACCGGGTCCGCGCGCTCATCTCCCTGCAACGCTCGGCGCCGCTGGAGGTCGACCTGCGCCCGGGGGAGGAGGCGCACGTCGAGCTGCGCTACTGGCCCAACCCCTGGGCGAGCGGAGGGCGACGGGCCCTGGAGCTCGCGAGGGTCGGCGCACCCGCCGCCCGTGGGCCCGGGACTCCCGTGTGAGCGGCGGGCGCGTGGGCAACCGCCCACCCCATGGCCGGATCCGGCCAATTTCGGCGTGAACCTGATCGCCATTTGGGGTGTCCTCTCCAGCGTGAGTAGGTTGCCCAGGCGTGCCCCCACACCCTCCTGCGCGAGTCGCAGCAGGTCAGTGGTGTCGGGTGGCCAGCACGCGGGGGTGGGACGGGGCAGGTGTCCGGTTCCTTGATGGCGAAACGGAGTGAACATCCTCTGAGACGGTCAGTATCATCACGTGCAGCATTGACTACTCGTGTGCCGTTCGACCCCCGTTGGCGGACTCCGTCACGCCGCCACCGACCGTCATCGCTGATCGTCCCCCTGCTCCCGTACACGAACAGGTTCACGTTCCCCATGCCTTCGGAGACACCATGAGTCGGGCGTCCCGTCCGGAGCACCCCCGGCCCACCGCCGTCATCGTCATCGCGCCCGACGAGCGCAGCGCGGAGATCGTCATCGAAGGGCAGCGCCAGGTGGTCACCGGGCTGGCCCCCAAGGAGACGCGACGCGCGGCGCTGGACGTCGCCACCGGCTACGCCGCCCACATCGGGCAGCCGGTGCTGGTCGACGCGCGCGACGCCAACGGATACTGGCGCCTGGTCGCGACCCCCTCGGGCGTCGTGCAGGCGGCGGACCAGGCGCTCTCGGACCGGTCCCAGCAGTCCGCGCCCGGCGGGGCCGCCGCCGGACCGGCCTCGGACCAGGACTCGTCACCCCCGGCGGAGGGCAGGGGCGGCGCGGGCCGCAAGGTCCTCATCGGGGGAGCGGTCGTGCTCGCCCTGCTGCTCGTCCTGGGCGGCGGTGTGGTCGTCACCAACGTCATGCTGGGCGGTTCCGCGCCCTCCGCCGAGGACGAGGAGCCCGACCCCACGGGAGTCCCCCTGGAGTTCCCGCCCCCGCCGGGTTACGCGGGCACGGTCGACTTCAGTGAGGAACTGGCCCCGGAGACCCAGCCCGGCATCAGCCGTGACGGTGCCTCCCTGGCCTACATCGACCCGGGGGAACAGCTCAACCTCCTCGGACCCGAGGGCACCCGCGAATGGTCGGTGGACCTGCCCTTCGAGGCGGGCGCGGGCCTCGGCGCCCCCCGCTTCGTCGAGTACGGCGGCGAGGACGCCATCGTGATGGAGACCGCCGACACCCTGTGGTTCTGGCCCGTCTCGGGTGAGGGCGCCGTCAGTGTCGCGCTCCCCGAGTCCGGCTCCGCCCGGTACGCGGGCGACTCCGTCCTGGTACGCACCGAGGACGCCTCGTACCTGCCCATCGACGGCGAGCTGGTGGAGTTCGAGGCCCCGGGCAGCTCGGAACCGATGCTCGCGACGAACGGCCGCGCCCTGACGGCCGTGCTCAACGGTCCCTGGCAGTGGGTGCAGCCCGGCGAGGATGACGAGGAGGTCCGGGCGGAGAGCCCCCACGGGGCCGGTGACATGGAGAACGTCGTCACCGCCCTGCGCGAGTACGTCATCGTGCGCTGGGAGGCGCAGGGCGGCGACGGCTCGATCCTGGCCTTCCACGACCGCGAGGACGGCGCCGTGCTCGGCGCGGCGGAGATCGCGGAGGACGCCCTGGAGGGGGTCAGCCACCTCTCCGGGCCGATCGGCACCGAACTGGTCGCCTACGGTCCGGTGCTGTTCTCCCCCGCCACCGGTGAGACGACCGTCGTGCCGGGCTTCGCACCCGAGATCACGGTCGGTGAACAGGTCTTCGGAGAACTGGAGGGGAGCCGGGTGGCCATGGACGCCACCGGCACGCCCACCGAGGTTCACGAGGACGCACAGACTCCGCGCGGCCTTCTCGGCGACCGCGCGGTGGTGGTCCACGAGGGCCGCCTGTATGCCATCTCCCCTGAATAGTTCACTAGCAAGCGAAAGAAAGGAGTGGGATGTCCCTTAAGAAGCGGGTATTCACCGTCACGGCGGCCAGCCTGTTCATGGCCGGCTTCTCGGTGACTCCGGCCTTCGCGGCCGAGACCGCGGAAGAGACCGTCCCCGATGTCGCCCCTGAGGCCGCCCCCGCGGCGGTCCAGGAGCCTGCCCCCCTGTTCGAGGCGACCCCCGTCGTGGAGCAGGCGTTCGAGGAGGTCGCCGCACCTCCGGTGCTCATCGACCTGCCGATCCTGCCCGACCCGGGTGACGGCGAGACGCCGGGTCCGGACCCGATCGATCCCCCGGACCCGATCGACCCGCCCGACCCGGTCGACCCGCCGGACCCGGGTGACGGCGAGACGCCGGGCCCGGACCCGGACCCGACGGACCCCCCGGACCCGGACCCCACCGATCCTCCGGACCCGGACCCGACGGACCCCCCGGACCCGGACCCGACCGACCCTCCGGACCCGGACCCGACGGATCCCCCGGACCCGACGGACCCGCCGGAGAACCCGGACGGTGGTACCGACCCGGGTGACAACAGCCCGCCCCCCGGCGACGACTCGCCCGGGGCCAAGGCCCCGAGCGCTCCGGCGCCGGCCGCCGGTGACACCACCGGTGGCGGCGAGCTCGCCGCCACGGGCGTCGACATGTCGGGCTTCGTGCTCGGCGGCGCCGTCGTGGCCGGTATCGGTGCTCTGGCCCTGTGGGTCGGCAGCCGCCGTCCGGGCATGGCTGAGTAACACCGCGTCCACTCCCGCGTTCTCGCGGGGCTGACGTGGGGAGGGCCCCGCCCGCCGGAGGAATCCGGTGGACGGGGCCCTCCCGTGTGACTCAGGACCGTGGACGCAGCGCGGAGGCGAGCAGGAAGGCCGCCACCCCCGCCGCCGCGATCGCCCAGAGGGCACTGCCGAGCGTGAGCGAGTCGGCGAGGAAGCCCACCAGGGGAGGGAAGGCCAGGAACCCGGCACGGCCCAGCCAACCCACCACCGTCACCCCGTCGCCGGTACGGACCCCGGGGATGTTCCCGGCGGCGGCCAGCGTCAGCGGGAACAGGGTGGACACGCCCAGCCCCATCACACCGAAGCCGATGACCGTGGTCACCGGGTGCGGCAGGAGCAGAGCGAAGGCCAGCCCTCCGGCGGCCAGCAGACCGCAGGCGTGCCCCACCGCCACCGCGCCGAACCGGTCGGTCACCCGGTCGCCCAGCAGGCGCCCCACCGTCATCATCGCCTGACAGGCCACGAACGGCATGGCGGCCAGGAACAGCGGCGCGCCCAGTTCGGTGCTCATGTACACCGCGCCCCACGAGGCGGCGGAGTCCTCGATGCCACCGGCCATCATGAGCAGCACGCCCAGCATCCCCAACAGGAGGAGGCCCTTGGCGGGGATACGGGCCCGGCTGCCGTCGTGGCCGTTGACCCCGTCCTCGCGCTCGGTGTTCTCGGGACCGGGCAGCAGCATGCGGCTGATCGCGAGGTTGACCACCACCAGCACCGCCGTCACCCCGGACAGGTGCCAGAGGATCGGCACGCCGGAACCGGCCATGGCGGCGCCGAGGAGACCGCCGGAGACCGCCGCCAGGCTCCACACCGCGTGGAAGGTGTTGATGATGCTCCGCCGGTAGCGGCGTTGCACGCGCAGACCGTGGGAGTTCTGGGCCGAGTCGGTCCAGGCGTCGGCGGAGCCCATGACGAAGAGCGCGGCGGCGAGCATCCACCAGTTCTGCGCGAGGGCGATGAAGGGAAGCGCTCCCAGGGAGAGCAGACTCGTTCCCACGGCGGTCCGCCCGCTGCCGAACCAGTGGATCAGCGGTCCCGCGAGCATCCCGGTCAGGATCGCCCCGAACGGCATCGCCGCGATCGCCAGCCCCAGCTCCGCGTTGGTCAACCCCAGGTGGACCTTGATCACCGGCAGCCACGGCACGGCGTTCGTGTACGTGAACCCGTTCACGAAGAACAGGGTGGACACCGCGACCCGGGCGCGTCTGGCCTCGGGCGGGGGTCCGGTGGACGTGTCGGTCTGCGCGTTCAAGGAGGGCTCCAGGAGTCGATTCGGTGCGTGCGGATGGTATCCGGCGCGCGGTCCGGGACACAGACATTTTCTCGGGGTCCAGGGCCGGGCTTGCCATGGGACCCGGAGCCGATTTACATAGGGGGTCCGTCCCCGTCGACGTGGAACCCCGGAGGTCCCACCCCCACCCCCGTTCTCCCATCAGAGGCCCCTGACACCGGCCCGCCCCCGCGGCCCGCTCCCGCGTAGGCGCCCCCTGCCCGCCGACTCCCTCACACCGGGACGCGCCGTGCCCTGACGGCCCCGGTCGGAACCGGAAGATCAGATGATCAGAACGAGCGCGCTGCGAGAAACGCCCACGCTGACCGGGAAGAGCGTACGACTGGTTCCCCTGGGACCCGAGCACACGGACGCCTACTTCGCGGCGGGCCTCGACGAGGAGGTCAGACGTCTCACCGGATCCCACGGCCACATCACCTACCAACAGGCGCGCGACTGGTGCGAGAGTCGCGCGGGCCGCACCGACCGGCTGGACCTGGCCATCATCGCGCCCCGGGACGGCCGGTACCTGGGTGAGCTGTCCATCTACGGGGTCTCGCCGGAGAACGAGACCGCCGGGTACCGCATCGCCCTGTCCGCGATCGAGTTCACCGGGCAGGGGCTGGGACGGGAGGCCACCCAACTGGTCCTGGAGTACGCGTTCGAGCAGATCGGTCTGCACCGGGTCTGGTTGTACGTCTACGCCTTCAACATGCGCGCCATCGCCGTCTACCGTTCCTGCGGCTTCTACGTGGAGGGGCGGCTCCGTGACGCCCTCCTCTGGGAGGGGCGCCGCCACGACGCCCTGCTGATGGCGGTGCTGCGCGGTGGGACCCGGGGTCGCTGACCCCCCGGACTCCGGGCAGGGGTGGTTTTTGCCCCGACGCGGGGTTGTGACCCGTATGAGGAGGGGTATGCCGGTAGCACTTTTCCCGCGGCCCACTCCACACTGCCGGAAGGAGCGGCGCCGGGCTCCGCGGCCCTGGCGCCGGTGAGGACATGAACCCGGTACCCGTCTCACTGCCCTTCACCAACCGTTCCGAAGCCGGACGACACCTCGCGGAGAGGGTGCGTCCCTACGCCGTCGACGACCCGATCGTGCTGGCCCTGCCCCGCGGCGGGGTCCCGGTCGGCGCGGAACTCGCGGAACGCCTGGGCGCCGACTTCGACGTGCTCATGGTCCGCAAGATCGGCCTGCCCGGGCATCCCGAGACCGGGGTGGGCGCCATCGCCGAGGACGGGCAGGTCATCTACGACGACCGCGCCCTGGCCCGGATGCGGGTGCCCCGCCAGGCGCTGTCCGACACCGTGGCCACCGAGCGGGACGAACTCGACCGTCGGCGCCGCGCCTACCGGGGGGAGCGCCCGGCACCGAGGATCGCGGGTCGCGACTGCGTGGTGGTGGACGACGGGGTCGCCACCGGCGGCACCGCCCGCGCGGCACTGCGCATGCTGCGCCAGGCGGGTCCGTCGCGGTTGGTCCTGGCCGTGCCGGTCGCGGCGCCGGAGGCGTTGGAGGCGCTCCAGGAGGAGGCCGACGACGTGGTGGTGCTGACCGCGCCGGAGAACTTCCAGGCCGTGGGGGAGTGGTACCGGGACTTCGACCAGCTGTCCGACGACACGGTCATCGGGATCCTCTCCGAACGCGAACGCCTCTCTCGGGGGCCCGACGTCTCCCGGGGAGTGCGGATCCGCGCGGACCAGGTCCACCTGGACGGTGACCTCACGATGCCCACGGCGCTGCGTGGCGCGGTGGTGATGGCCTTCGGGGAGGGGCGGGCCGACCCCGGGTGGCGGGCGACCGCCGCGTCACTGCGTCGCGCGGGGTACGCGACCCTGCTCCTTGACCTGCTCACCGAGGGGGAACGGGCCGCCGACGGCGCGGAGGGCGGCGAGGAGGCCGACACCGCGGTGCTCGGGGAGAGGCTGAGCGCGGCCGTCTCCTGGCTTCGGCGCGCCACCGACGCGGCCAGCGAACCCGTGGGTCTGCTCGGATCGGGGCCCGCGGCCCCGGCCGCCCTGGTGACGGCCGCGCGCCGGCCGGAGGACGTGGGCGCGGTGGTGGTGCACGGCGGACGCGTCGACCGCGCGGAACCCCACCTGGCGTCGGTGCTGGCGCCGACGCTGTTCCTGTTGGAGAGCGGGGACTCGTTCGTGCGTGAGTTGGGCGAGTGGACCCGGGGCCGGTTGGCCGGGCGTTCCGAGCTGAGGGTGGTGTCCGGGGCCGAACAGCTGTTGAGGGGTGACCTCGGATGGCGTCAGGTGGCGGTGGAGGCGTCGGACTGGTTCGACCGGAACCTCGCACGCGGGCCGGGGTGAGGACCCGCACCGGCCACGGGCCCGGACGGGGTTCGGGGCGTGTGTCCGGGTGCCGACGGCGTCGGCACCGGAGGAACGCGGAAACGAGAAAACCCGCGGCGCCCTCGACGTGTCACGTCGGGGCGCCGCGGGTTATCGGGGCCGGGGCCAGCGGGAGAGATCCGCGCGGCGGGAAGCTCTAGGCGGCGTTGGCGCGGCGCATGCGGCGACGGCGCTCGGAGGCGCGCTCGTCCTCGTTCAGTCCGCCCCAGGTGCCGTACTTCTCCGGACGCGAGATCGCATAGTCCAGGCAGTCGGTCCGCACCGGGCAGGCCGCACAGATCTCCTTGGCCTTGCGCTCGCGAATCTCCCGCTCCGGCTGGCGTTCGCCATCGGGGCCGAAGAAGAGCACAAGGTCCTCGCCCCGGCACGCGGCGGCATCCTGCCACCCCCAGCTCGGGCGGGGGCGCAGCGCGGCCTGCCGACGTACCTGAGACATGCTTGAACCACCTCTACTGAAATCACTAGTAAGCTGTCTGAAAAAGCTTCAGTCACCAAAAGTTGGTCATGCGGCGTGAGGCACCCCGCACGACGCAAACGTCGAGCGGTGTTGACGTTGTTCCCCGGTGTGGCTGAGACCACGAGAAGCGCCGTCACGAAGGCGATGCCTGTCGATGAAGGGGTGCTCTCACGCGAACGGCCGCGGAGGCGGTGACAGTCTCCGTCTGTGCCGGTACGTAATCATGCCATCCCCGCTCCCGATCCTGCACGGGGGGTGGGGAAATTGCTCATCCAACCGTTACCGAAACCTGATGCCTGACGTCCGGTCTCTGGTTGTCTGTCAGATTTTGTCGCACATCGCCAGAACTACCGTCTTGCGAAGGACACAGCACATCGTATGGGGCGATGTCCCTCCTGCCTAGGGGGTCCTCCTGATGCGCCCATCACATTGTGGTCCGCCCGTGCTCGCGAGATTGGGTGTGACCGTATGTCCTCACACAGCGCGACGGGCTCCGGAGTCCGAACCGCCTTGCCAGTAGGGTCGGTGTATCGCGTGGCGCCTCGCGGCGCACCGTCTCGCCGTACCCCCTCCCGCCCGTGGCGCCTCCGGCGCCCCGGCGGCCGTGTCGCCCCGCCCACCCGGTTCCGGATCCCTCCGGTCCAGGACGCCCCTTAGGGGAAGGATCAGGGAAAGAGGGAGGAACAGGTCATGGTGCGTCCGCGTCCCAGACGATAGAAAACAGGGTGCGCTCGTTCTCCGTCCGTTCCGGAGGTCACGCGCACCACCCGCTCACGGGACCGAACAAGCACGGGACCGAACCAAGGAGACGAACACCGTGGCCCTCTTGAGGCTCATCCTGAACATCATCTGGCTCTTCGTCGCCGGATTCTGGCTGGCAGTCGGCTATGTCATCGCCGGCCTCATCTGCTGCCTCCTCATCGTCACGATCCCCTTCGGTATCGCGTCCTTCCGCATGGCCAGCTACGCCATCTGGCCCTTCGGTCGCGACCTCGTGCGCAGGCCGGGCGCCGGCGGCGGTACCACCGTCATGAACGTCATCTGGCTGATCGTCGCCGGTTGGTGGCTGACCATCGGCCACATCACCACGGCGCTCGCCCTGGCCATCACGATCATCGGCATCCCGATGGCGTGGGCCTCGCTCAAGATGATCCCGGTGGCCCTGGCCCCGTTCGGCAACGAGATCGTGCGCGTCGGCCACCCCCGTGAGCCCTGGCAGTTCTGAGACGACCGGCCCCACCGGAACCGTTCGACCCCGAGAAGGGGCCGGACGGTTCCGCGCGATCGGCCGACCTTCCCCGACGTCCGGTGGAACCAGAACGCCCGCCGGTGCATCTCCCTGACATCTCCTCCCACATCCCCCGGAACAGTGTCGTCACGTGACCGTCGCCTTCGGAGCGGTCAACGCGCAGCAATCCATAGATCGGAGTCCATGTGCAAGCCCAGCGGCCGGGAGTGTGGGCGCTCCTGAACAAGTGGCTCGTCGCCCGCAGAGCCCGAGCCGAGCGTCTCGCCCAACTGGAGGAGCGGGAGAAGGCCGCCGAGGCCGAACCCGAGGTGGTAGAGGAAGCCGCCCCCGAGCCCGAGGACGTGGGCGCGGGCGACCTGCTCAGGGTGGTCAGCGACGTCGCCTGGCGGATGCTCATCATCGGCGTCGTGGCGGGCCTGCTCGTCTACGCCGTCATCTACCTGTCCGTCGTCACCCTCCCGATCGTCATCGCGGTGTTCGTCACCGCGCTTCTCATGCCGCTGGCCAAGTGGCTGCGGAACAAGGGCCTGGGGCGTGGTTCCTCCACCGCCATCGCCGTCCTCACCGCGCTGGTCGTCCTCGGCGGCGTGATCACGATGATCATCCAGCCGGCCATACAGGGCTTCGACGGGATGATCGCCAGCGTCTCCAGCGCCCTCACGGGGCTCCAGGAACTCCAGATCGAGCTCCCCTTCGGCCTGGAGGCGGACCCGGCCTTCATCACCAACGCGTTCACCAACGCCTGGGACCAGATCCAGGGGATGATCACCGACAACACCCAGGAGCTGGTCAACGGCGCCTGGACCGCTGGCGCGGCCGTCCTCCAGATCCTGATCAGCCTGGTGCTGATCATCGCCCTCACCGTGTACTTCGTGCACTCCGGGGACAAGCTGATCGACTGGTTCGTCACGCTGCTCCCGCCGAAGTCCCGCCCGGGCCTGCGCCACGCGAGCGGTGTGGCCTACGGCGTGATGGGCCGCTACGTGCGCGGTGTGGCGATGGTCGGTTTCATCGACGCGGTGGGCATCGGCATCGTCCTGCTCATCTTCCTGGACGTGAACCTCGCCATCCCGTTGATCGTCCTGACCTTCGTGGGCGCGTTCCTGCCGGTCATCGGCGCCTTCCTCACCGGCCTCCTGGCCGCTCTGGTGGCCCTGGTCGCGGAGGGCTGGGTGATCGCCCTGATCATCGTGGTGGCGGTCGTCGTGGTCCAGCAGGCGGAGAGCAGCATCTTCGCCCCCCGCATCTACGGCCAGGCCCTGGAGCTCCCCTCTCCCATCGTCCTGATCGCCATCACGGCGGGCGGCATCCTGGGCAGTATCCCGGGCATGTTCCTGGCGACCCCGGTCGCCGCCGTGCTCGCCGCCCTGCTCCGCAACCGTCCGCCCGCGCAGCAGGAGGACACCGAGCCCGCGGAGGTCGCGGAACGCACCTCGGAGGCTCCACCGGAGAAGGAGGCGGCGGTCGTGGTCGTCGCCCCGGTGCCGGAGACCACGGCACGCGAGGACACCCCCGACAGGGAGTGATCCGGTCCCGTGACCCCCTCCCCCGGGAATGCGTCGCGCCCCCGGTCCCGTTGTGGGGTCGGGGGCGCGGCCGTGTCCGGGTCGCGCCGGGGGAAATCCCTCGCACCGTCCCCGCCCCATGCCGTTAGGCTGGGTCGGCCGGTCCCGAGGACACGTCCGCCGCCGCCCCGTCGCGGCGCCACCGCCGAACCAGCCCCTCCGGGGCCGGTGCGAGACGTGTCCCGACCGCCCCGAACCCGCCAGACCACCTTTGAGGATGCCCCACCCATGTTGATCGCCACCGACCTCGAACTGCGCGTCGGACCTCGACTCCTGCTGGAGCCGACGACCTTCCGTGTCGCCGCGGGGGACCGGATCGGACTGGTGGGCCGCAACGGTGCGGGCAAGACCACCATGACCAAGGTGCTCGCGGGGGAGGGGCTGCCCACCGGCGGCACGGTCACCAGCTCCGGCAGCATCGGGTACCTTCCCCAGGACCCGCGCACCGGCGACCTCGACGTGATCGCCAAGGACCGGGTGCTGTCCGCGCGCGGGATCGACGAGGCCCTGAACGGTCTGCGCGAGGCCGAGAAGAAGATGGCCAGCGACCACGAGAAGACCCGCAACAAGGGCGTGCGCCAGTACGCCCGCTGGGAGGAGCGCCTCCACGTGCTGGGCGGGTACGCCGCCGAGTCCGAGGCCGCCGCGATCGCCTCCAGCCTGGGTCTGCCGGACAAGGTCCTGTCCCAGCCGCTGCACACGCTCTCCGGTGGTCAGCGCCGCCGGATCGAGCTGGCCCGCATCCTGTTCAGCGGTGCGGACACCCTTCTGCTGGACGAGCCCACCAACCACCTCGACGCCGACTCCATCGTCTGGCTGCGTGACTTCCTCAAGCACCACCAGGGCGGGCTCATCGTGATCAGCCACGACGTGGAACTGGTCGAGCACGTGGTCAACAAGGTGTTCTACCTGGACGCCAACCGCAGCACCATCGACATCTACAACATGGGCTGGAAGCTGTACCTCTCCCAGCGCGAGGCCGACGAGCGCCGTCGCCGCCGGGAGCTGGCCAACGCGGAGAAGCAGGCCGACACGCTGCGCAAGCAGGCGGACCGGTTCCGGGCCAAGGCCTCCAAGGCGCGTGCCGCGCAGCAGATGCTCAACCGCGCCGACAAGCTGCTGGACGGGGTCGCGGGGGTGCGTCAGTCCGACAAGGTCGCCAAGCTGCGCTTCCCGGACCCGGCACCCAGCGGTCGCACGCCACTGATGGCCGAGGGGCTGTCCAAGTCCTACGGTTCGCTGGAGATCTTCGCCGGTGTGGACCTGGCCATCGACCGGGGCAGCCGCGTGGTCATCCTGGGCCTGAACGGCGCGGGAAAGACGACCCTGCTGCGCCTGCTCGGCGGCGTCGAGGAACCGGACACCGGTGAGGTCGTCCCGGGGCACGGGCTCAAGCTCGGCTACTACGCGCAGGAGCACGAGACCCTGGACGTGGACCGGAGCGTGCTGGAGAACATGATGAGCGCGGCCCCGGACCTGCCCGAGGTCGAGGCGCGCAAGACCCTGGGGTCGTTCCTGTTCACCGGCGACGACGTGAGCAAGCCCGCCGGAGTGCTCTCCGGTGGTGAGAAGACCCGGTTGGCCCTGGCCACCCTGGTGGTCTCCAGCGCCAACGTGCTCCTGCTCGACGAGCCCACGAACAACCTGGACCCGGCCAGCCGGGAGGAGATCCTGGCGGCGCTGCGCAACTACAAGGGCGCGATCGTCCTGGTGACACACGACGAGGGCGCGGTCGCCGCACTCCAGCCCGAGCGCGTCATCATGCTGCCCGACGGCGTCGAGGACGTGTGGAACGCCGAGTTCGAGGACCTCATCGCACTGGCCTGATGCCCGGTCCCGGACGCACGGAGGACCCCGACCCCTCGTGGGCCGGGGTCCTCCGTGCGTCCGGGGGCGGTGGCCGTCGGAGCGTGTGGGGTCGGCAGTGACGCCCAGAGCACCGGGAGGTTCACCCGGTCCCATTTCGGGCCTGGTTAGCGGTCTTCCGAAACCCGGTCCAACCGGCGTGGCGCCGGGCGAATGTGGCGGCGTGTGGACGGGGTGTCCGATCATGGCAGTGGTTCCGGACGGTGGGAGACCCCACCACCGTGGAAGGGAAGAGATCTGTGAGTGACGCGTTGAGGAAGGGCACCCGAGTGTCGGGAGCGGACCGTTCCGAGTTGGCCGCACAGCTCAGGCACCGTTACGACGAGGGTGAGAGCATCCGCAGTCTGGCGGCCGCGACCGGTCGCTCCTACGGATTCGTGCACCGGCTGCTGAGCGAGGCCGGAGTGGAGCTGCGGGGGCGCGGTGGGGCGACACGCAAGGCCTGATCCCGGCGGCGAGCCCGGGGTTACCGGCGAGTAGGGTCGGTGGGTAGCCAACCGACGCGACGGAGGAACCCATGGCACAGGACCCGCGGGAGTCCGGGAGACAGGAACTGCCCACCGGCGAGGAGCTGGCCCGGGCCGGACTGGGGCTCACGGTGGACGGCGCGGTCGCCCGCGTCACCATCAGCCGCCCGGAGCGCCGCAACGCGATGACCGGACGCACCTGGACCACCCTGGCCCACATCGGCCAGGCGCTCCCGGACGATGTCCGAATTGTCGTCATCGCCGGGGAGGGTGACATCTTCTCCGCGGGGATCGACCTCAACATGTTCACCCCCGAGGGGGTCGACGGGGAGCGTTCGATCGTCGCCGGGCTCGCGGACGGCTCCGCCGACGAGGCCGACCTGGACGCCTACATCTCCGAGCTCCAGCAGGGGTTCCTCTGGCTGCGCCGGCCGGACCTGGTGACTATCGCGGCGGTGCGCGGCCACGCCATCGGGGCCGGCTTCCAGCTCGCGCTCTCCTGTGATCTGCGCATCCTCGCCGACGACGCCCGATTCTGTATGAAGGAGCCCGCCCTGGGGCTGGTGCCGGACCTCACCGGCACCAAGCCCCTGGTGGACATCGTGGGCGTGCACCGCGCCACCGAGATCTGCCTGACCGCCCGCAAGGTCGGCGCCGAGGAGGCCCGCGAGCTCGGCCTGGCGACGCTGGTGGTCGGCGTCGACGAGCTCGACGGCGCGGTGGACGACGCCGTCGCCGCTCTTCTGGCCACCAATCCCGAGGCCGCCGTCGCGACCAAGGCCCTCCTCCAGCAGGCCGGGGACAACACGCTCGAAGAGCAGTGCGCGGCCGAGCGCCGCGCACAGGTGGGACGCCTCACCGCCCTGGCCAGAGCCATGACGGCGGGAGCCTGACCGCACACGGGGGACGGGAGGGGGGAGACCGGTATCACCGGTGAAAAACCCCCATCCCGTCCCCGCTTCCGAACGATCTCTAGTACGCTGCTGCAAGCGGTCGATGAATGCCGCGCGCATCCGAGCGCGCCGGGCCGCCAAGACGCGGAGAGCGTGTCGACACCGGTCGACGTCACTCTTGACCCGAAGAGCACACGAGCCCACTCAGCTGAGGCCGCTTCCGCGTGTGATCAGGCGCGTTTGTGTGATTTCTTCGCTGGGTCCGCTGTGACCGTGTGGAGCCTTCCTCGAAACGCCGCCAAACGATGAGGAAGGTACACGTCACTTGACGACGGACACTGCCGTAATGCCCGCTTTCGACAGCCTGGGGCTTCCCAAGGACATCGTCGACGAGCTGGCCAAGAACGGTGTGACCAACCCGTTCCCGATCCAGGCCGCGACCATTCCCGACGCCATCGAGGGCCGTGACGTCCTCGGGTGCGGGCGCACCGGATCGGGCAAGACCCTGGCCTTCGGCCTGCCGGTCCTGATGCGCTGCGCCGAGCGCCGCGCCGCCGCCAACCGCCCCCGGGCCCTGATCCTGGTCCCCACCCGCGAGCTCGCGCACCAGGTGCGCGACGCGCTGCGCATCTACGCCCGCGTCCTGGGCGTCAAGGTCGGCGACGTCGTCGGCGGCAGCTCCTACACCCGACAGATCAACGAGCTCCGGCGCGGTGTCGACCTGCTGGTCGCCACCCCGGGCCGTCTCACCGACCTCATCGACCAGGGCGCCTGCGACCTGGGCGACGTCGAGATCTCGGTGCTGGACGAGGCCGACCAGATGTGCGACATGGGTTTCATGCCGCAGGTCAGCGAGCTTCTCGACCAGGTGCGCCCCGACGGTCAGACCCTGCTCTTCTCCGCCACCCTCGACGGTGACGTGGACAAGCTGGTCCGCCGCTACATGAAGGACCCGCAGACCCACTCCGTGGACCCGCCGGTCTCCCAGGTCACCACCATGGAGCACCACCTGCTCAAGGTGCTGCCCCGCGACAAGAACAAGATCGTCGCCCAGATCGCCGCGCGTGACGGACGCACCATCCTGTTCGTGCGCAGCAAGTACCGCGCCGACACCATCAGCGAGCAGCTGATCGAGGCCGGTGTGCCCTGCGCCTCCCTGCACGGGGGCAAGACCCAGAGCGTGCGCACGCGCACCCTGGCCAAGTTCCGTGAGGGCAAGATCCAGGCCCTGGTCGCCACCGACGTCGCCGCTCGCGGCATCCACGTCGACGGCATCGACCTGGTCGTCAACATCGACCTGCCCACCGGTCACAAGGACTACCTGCACCGTGGCGGCCGTACCGCCCGGGCCGGTTCCTCGGGCGCCGTGGTCTCCCTGGTCGCTCCCAACCAGCGCCGCCTGGCCCGACGTCTGCTCAGCGACGCCGGCGTCGACGCCAAGCAGCACCTGGTCAACCCCGGTGACGAGCTGCTCTCCGAGGTCACCGGCGCCAAGGAGCCCAGCTGGGAGCCGTGGATCGAGCCGCCGGAGCCCGTCCGCGAGCGTCGCGGCCGTGGCGGCCCCCGTCGCGGTGGCTACCGTGGCGGCGGCGGTGGCGGCTACCGCGGTGGTGGCGGCGGCGGTTACCGCGGCGGCG
Organism: Nocardiopsis eucommiae; assembly: GCF_965344335.1. NCBI lineage: Bacteria > Bacillati > Actinomycetota > Actinomycetes > Streptosporangiales > Nocardiopsidaceae > Nocardiopsis > Nocardiopsis eucommiae. The sequence continues at coordinate 42,602 of NZ_CBDRIY010000037.1, read as the reverse complement.
GTGGCTACCGTGGCGGCGAGTCCCGCGGCGAGGGCGGCTACCGTGGCGGCGAGCGTCGCAACGACCGTGGCGAGGGCGGCGGTGGCTACCGCGACCGCGACTCCCGTGGCGAGGGCGGCTACCGAGGTGACGGTGGTTACCGCGGCGGCGATGGCGGCGGCTACCGTGGCGGCGAGCGCCGTGGCGAGGGTGGCGGCTATCGTGGCGGCGACCGTCGCGGCGGTGGCGGCTACCGTGGCGGGGACTCCCGTGGGGGGTACCGTGGCGGCCCGCGTCGCAACGACCGCTACGACTCCGCTCCGCAGCACTAGGGCAGAGCACTGAAGCACCCGAGGCGGGTCCGACCACAGGTCGGGCCCGCCTCGGCATCGTTTACGGTCCTTTACCGCCCCTTCGCGTGTCCCCGGCGGCCGAAACCCCCGCCCAAGTGGACAGTTGGTCGGAAAACCCCGATATCGAACGCGGGGCCGCACACCGCTCGAAGGGGAACGAGTGACCGTCCTCAACAACGCTCTGGTCGCCCTCAACGACTTCTTCTGGACCTTCTTCCTCATTCCGCTGCTGGTCATCCTGGCCCTCTACTTCACCGTGCGGTCGGGGTTCGTCCAGATCCGTCTCCTGCCGGAGATGTTCCGGGTCATGCGCAGCAGCCCGGGGACGGCCCCCGACGGCGGCAGGGAGATCTCGGCGTTCCAGGCCTTCGCCCTCTCGGCGGCCTCGCGGGTGGGGACCGGCAACATCGTCGGCGTGACGCTGGCGATCATGCTGGGCGGTCCCGGCGCGGTGTTCTGGATGTGGTTGATGGCCGGTGTCCTGGGTGCCGCGTCGTTCGTGGAGTCCACCCTCGCCCAGCTGTACAAGGTGCGGACCAGCACCGGGTTCCGTGGCGGTCCGGCCTACTACATGCTCTACGGACTCGAACGCCGCTGGATGGGCGTCCTCTTCGCGGTCATCATCACCATCACCTTCAGCCTGGTGTTCAACTCGGTGCAGGCCAACGGCATCACGGGTGCGATCGGCACCTCGGTCGAGGAGTTCGGCGTCCCCACCGGGTTCTGGTTCGACGCGGTGATCGGTCTCGGTCTGGCCGCGCTGACCGGCGCCGTCATCTTCGGCGGGGTGCGGCGCATCGCCAGCGTCGCCCAGGGCCTCGTCCCCCTGATGGCGATCCTCTACGTCCTCCTCGGTGTCGCCGTGGTCATCGTCAACATCGAGGCCGTCCCCGGGGTGTTCGGCAGCATCTTCGCCCACGCCTTCGGCCTGCGCGAGGTCGCCGCGGGCGGTGTGGGCACCGCGATCCTGTGGGGGATGCGGCGCGGCATGTTCTCCAACGAGGCCGGTCTGGGCTCGGCGCCCAACGCGGGTGCCACCGCCTCGGTCTCCCACCCGGCGAAGCAGGGGCTGGTGCAGACCCTGGGCGTGTACTTCGACACCTGGCTGGTCTGCTCGGTGACGGCGTTCATCGTGCTCCTGTTCAGCACCGAGTTCGCCCCCGGTCAGGAACCGATCGTGGTCGCGCAGATGGCACTCCAGAGCTCCCTCGGCAGCTGGGCGATCCACGCCCTCACCGTCATCCTGTTCCTGCTCGCCTGGACCTCGCTGCTGGGCAACTACTACTACGGTGAGTCCAACCTCCAGTTCCTGGACGCCGACGACCGACACCTGACCTACTTCCGAGCCGCCGTCCTGGCCTCCATCTTCATCGGCTGCGTCGCCCCGCTGACCCTGGTGTGGAACCTCGCGGACATCGCCATGGGGGTCATGGCCACCGTCAACCTGCTGGCCATCGCGCCGCTGTCGACGGTCGCCTTCCGCCTGCTGGGCGACTACAGCCGCCAGCTCCGCAACGGGCTGGACCCGCAGTTCAACCTGGCCAAGATGCCGGACCTGAGGAACGTGCACTGCTGGGGCGACCCCGGGGGCCCGCTGCCCGACGAGGTCGAGCGGTCCGAGGGGGCCGCGCCGAGCGACGCCGAACCGCAGGACGAGCCGACGCCCGGTGGCGAGGGCATGCACGACCCCGACCAGGACCACGACGGCGACCACCCGGACGACGACGGCCGGGAACCGGGCCGCGACGACTAGGTCGCGGAGAACCTCGGTCACCAGGACAGAGGGAAACGTGAATCATGCCCATAACTCATTCGGACACGAAGATTGTGTGCGCGAACTCGTGCGCTGATTCCAGCATCCCACTGTTATCATGCGTCGATCACTCGTGACTTGCACGGCATCGGAAAAGACGATGCTTAGCAGGCGTGACGAGGCGGGACACGAGAACGGATGGGATGCCACGATGAGACCTGAGGAAGACAACCCCCTGCTTTCCGGCCTTCCCGAATCCCAGTGGAGTGAGGAGGAGGTGGTCGATTACGACATCCTCGCCGACCTCATCAGGGACGCGATCGGAGTCCTCTCGAAGATGAAGCATGAGGAACGGTCGAAGGATGCTCCCGACCAGAAGAGGATCGATCTGGTCTCCGAGCGCCAGGCAAGACTTTCGGAGAGCCTCAGGGACCTGCGCATCGCGGATGCGGGGACTGCCGACGACTTGAGAATCGAAAGCCTTTCGATCATCAAGAACGGAACGATCTGACAGGCGCGATGAACCTCACCCCCCAGGAATACGAGAATGTACGCCTTTCCCCGAAGCAGAACGAGCAGATCTTCCTGGAGGAGATCGCTCCCCAGCACCTCGATGGAGGTGTCAAACAGGAGAATCCGAGTCTCGTGATCATCGGTGGGGCGACCGGGTCCGGCAAGAGCGGTATCACCGAAATCGTCCGAAACGCACTCGACAAGCGTGGCGGTGCGGTCCACATCAACATGGACGACTTCAACCCCCACCACCCGCAGTACACGGAACTGCGAAGGAGGTCGCCGGAGGAGTCCGGAGCCCTTCTCTGGGACGACGGCCTCTCCTGGTGGAACAGGGCCCAGGACTACGCGAGCCACCCGGACCGTCGCGGGGACGTGTTCATCGAGTCCGCCCTCCGCAGCCCCGACGAGTTCGAGAACATCGTGCAACGGTTCAGGGAACGCGGCTACGAGTCGAACAACGCCGCCCTCATGGGAGTGAACGACGCCCTGAGCCTCCAGGGAGGTCTCCACAGGTATGTCAAGGCGGTGGCCAAGTACGGCGTCGGCCGCTACGTCGATCCGGAGATCCACAGCGAGTGCTACGCGGGCGTGGAACGTGCCGCCAGAGCCATCGATTCGGGAGAACTGGGGAAGGTCAACACCGTCTTCTTCCAACGCGGTGGAATATCGAACACCCCGAGCCGGGGGATGGGTGCGCTCGAGAGGCTGAACACGGAGAGGAGTACTCCGTTCAGCGCACAGGAAGCGCTCCATTTCGAGAACACCCAGGAGAGGATCAGGAACACGATCACCAGGAGTGACAAGTTCGACGCGCGGGAGAAGCGGAAGCTCTTCCGTGAGTTGGACACGATCGACGAGAAGGCGCAGGGTCTGTTGCGGCCCGGCCCGTCCGGGCAGTCGAAGGCCTCCCGGACCAGCAACCTCAGAAGACTCGCTTCCGCGGGACCACGCGCCCTGCCCGGAGGGAACGGCGGAAGGAACCAGGGGATCGAACGCTAGCATCGGGGACCCTCGCACGCTTTCGGAGGACCGTCCAGCGCCATTGGGCTCCAGGCCCCCGGTCGAGCGGCCCGGTACTGCTGGGTCTGTCTCGATCCGGGGCTCGGGCGGTCAGGGGGCGGCCGGGCCGGGGTACCACCCCCGGGGCGCGGAGGCGAGGTCGGAGCCCCGAGTCTTCCGGACGAACACCACCGCGACCACGGCGATCACCGGTCTGCGGCCGACGAGGTCGCGCAGCGCGCCCCACACCGGGATCGTCACCAGACGCGGGGCTTTGCGGACCGTGGTTGAACACCAGGGCCGCACAGCCCCGCAGGGGAAGAAGTCGTATCACTCGACGGTCGTGCCGAAGAGGCTGGCCGGGATGACGCGGTGGAAGGGGCCTCGGAGCGTCTCCGACCTCGGGGGACAGTGGCGTACTCGGCTTCCTGCCCGCTCACCCCAGGTACCCGTAACGCCCCTGCCCACGGGGCTGTCGGCACACTCGCCCGCTCCGCCATGTGTGGGGCCGCGACGGATGTACAAACGAAAATCGTTTTCGGTTACCATTCGGGGAGTCCCCAACCGAACCCGACGGAGTACTCCCGTGTCCGAACGGACCACATCGGAGCGCGACTCCGCGCCCGATCCCTCACTCGGTGACTCGATCGCCCGCGACTGGGGCGACCAGGGCGACGAACTGCCCCCCTCCGACTGGGGGCGGCGCGCCGACTCGCGCCGCACCGGAACGGTCTGGCTGTTCGCCCTCCTCATCACCGCGATGGCGGTGGCCCACTCCTGGCTCACCGACGAGCTCACCAGTCAGGCCTTCCTGGCCTGGGCGACCATCTTCACCGCCATCAGCTTCCAGGCGCTACCCTTCCTGGTCTTCGGGGTGGCCCTGTCGGCGGCGCTCATCGCGTTCGTTCCGACCTCGGCCTACCAGCGGTTCATCCCGAGCAAGCCGGGGCGGGCGGTCCCCGTCGCCGGTGCCTCCGGGGCGCTCCTGCCCGGCTGCGAGTGCGCCTCGGTGCCCATCGCGGGGAGCCTCATCAAGCGCGGGGTCGCCCCGGCGGCGGCGCTGACCTTCCTGCTGGCGGCCCCGTCCATCAACCCCATCGTCATGATCGCCACCGCCGTGGCCTTCGCCGGGCAGCCGGAGATGGTCCTGGCCCGCTTCGTGGCCTCGCTGCTCGCCTCGGTGGTCATCGGGTGGATCTGGGTGCGCTTCGGCAAGGCCGACTGGCTGCGTCTGCCCTCGCGCACCCACGCCCCCGGAGCCTCCAAGTGGCAGGTCTTCCGCGAGTCGATGATGCACGACATGATGCACGCGGGCGGCTATCTGGTGGTCGGCGCACTCGCGGCGGCGACGCTGAACGTCATGGTGCCCCGTGAGTGGCTGCTGGCCGTGGCCGAGGCGCCGATCATCTCGGTGCTGGTGCTCGCCCTGCTGGCCATCCTCCTCTCGATCTGCTCGGAGGCCGACGCCTTCGTCGCGGTCAGCCTCACCGACTTCTCTCCGACCGCCAAGCTCGCGTTCATGGTCATCGGCCCGATCGTGGACCTCAAGCTGATCGCGATGCAGGCCGGGGTGTTCGGCTGGCGCTTCGTCGCCCGCTTCGCCCCGATCTGTCTGGTGGTCGGCCTGCTCAGCACGTTCCTGATCGGAGCCGTCCTCCTGTGAACCGGATCGCCCAGGGGCTCACCCTCGTCCTGCTCGGCGCCGCCGCGCTGACCAGTACGGTCCCCACCAACCTGTACCTGAACTGGGTCAAGGCGGGTTTCGGCCCGTTCCTGATCGCCGCCGGAGTGGTCATGGTGCTGCTCGGCGTCCTGGTGATCGTCGCGGAACTACGCGGCGAGAACCACGCCCTGGACGAGGAGGACGCGGTCCCCGAGGACACCTCGGCGCGTTCGGAGCTCGACCACGCCGTCGCCGAGTACGGCGGTGGAGGGGGCGGCCACGGACACGACCACTCCGTCGCCCCGAGGGTGGCGTGGCTGCTCCTGCTCCCCGTGTTCGCCGTGTTCGTCATCGCGCCGCCCGCGCTCGGCTCCTACACGGTGGAGAGCACCGGGGGTTCCTCCGGTCCGCCGCCCCGTGACGAGCGGGCACCCTCCCGCTTCACCGACGAGCTGAGCCAGGCCGCCCCCGACGAGGTGGTGCCGCTCGACGTCCAGCAGTTCGTCATGCGCGCCTGGATCGACGAGGAGCGCGAACTGTCCGGCCGCGAGGTCGAGCTCACCGGGTTCGCCGTGCCCGCCCAGGACGGGGAGGGCTGGTACCTGGCCCGGCTCCAGATGGCCTGCTGCGCGGCGGACGCGGTGGTCAACAAGATCCTGATCACCGACCATCCGGCGCCGGAGGCCGACACCTGGTGGACGGTGCGCGGCACCTGGGTGGAGCCGGAGGGGGACCTCTACGACGTCTCCCAGCACGAGATCACGACCACCTCGGTCGTGGAGGTCACCAACCCGCCGGACCCCTACGAGTAGTCCGGAGTCCCGCCCCGCGAGCGTTCTCCCGCTCGCGGGGCGGCGCCGGAGGCGAAAGAACCCTCTCGCGCACCTTCGTACGTTTCGGTCGCCACACCGGAGACCATTCAAGGGTTTCTTATTGCCCTGAGTAACAATGGGTGCGTGGCAGAACGGAACGAGCGATCCTGGAGACCCTGGCGCGCGCTACGTCCGCGCAGCATCCGAGCCCGGGTCACGCTCGGTGCCCTGGCCGTCCTCTCCCTGGTCATCTGTATCCTCCTCAGCGCCTCCATCCTCCTGATCCGGGAAGTGACGCTCACCGAGCTGCGTGACCGGGCCGCCGAGGGGGCCCGGCACGTGGCCGACCACATCATGACGGAGCGTTACGACGGCCCGATTCCGGCCTCCGAGCCCATCGTGCGTTTCCAGGTGATCGACTGGGAGACCGACCAGGTCCTGGCCTCCAGCGTGGCCCTGCAGGGGGTGCCGTCGCTGATCGAGGAGGACCCCGCAGCGGACGACTTCCGCGTCGACGAATTCGTCTGCGACGTCATCCCCGGGGACGAGACGGGCGACTGCTTCCAGGTGGTGGGGTACGTCGTCGACGGCTCCGCCTACGGTGACAACGTCATGGCGGTGGCCGCCACGCGTACGCCGCTCATCCTGGGCGACAAGGTCCTGGAACTGGTCATGCTGGGCACCTCGGCGCTGCTGATCTTCGGTTCGGGCTTCGTCATCTGGTACGGCGTGGGCCGTGCCCTGAGCCCGGTCACGCGGATCAGTGACGAGATGGAACACATCTCCGTCAGCGACCTGCACCGCAGGCTCCCGCTGCCCAGGAGCGACGACGAGATCGCCCGCCTGGCGCGCACCGCCAACTCCAGTCTGTCCCGCCTGGAGGAGGCGGTCACCCGGCAGCGCCGGTTCGTCTCCGACGCCTCCCACGAACTGCGCAACCCCATCGCGGGCATGCGCACCAAACTGGAGGTCGAGCTCTCCGACCCCGATCCCGACCTGCGCGCCAGGGAGCGGCTGCTGAGCGGTCTCCTCTCCGACACCGAACGGTTGGAGAACATCGTCGAGGACCTCCTGGAGATGGCCCGCCTCGACACCGACCGCGCGCAGGCACGCGAACGGGTCGACCTCGCGGAGGTCGCCCAGCTGGAGTTCTCCGGCCAACCCGGCCCGCCCCAGGTGTTCGTGCACACCTCGGAACCGGTGTACGCGCTGGTCAACCGGTTGCGCGTCGTCAGGGTGCTCACCAACCTCGTCGCCAACGCCACACGCCACGCCAACGGCCGGATCGACGTCATCGTGCAGCACCACGAGGGAGCGGCCGTGGTCGAGGTGCACGACGACGGGTCCGGCATCCCGGTCAAGGACCGGGAACGGGTCTTCGAACGGTTCGCGCGGCTGTCGGAGTCCAAGGAGCGCGATCCCGGCGGCAGCGGACTGGGACTGGCGATCTCCCGGGAGATCGCGGGCGCCTACGGCGGCACCCTGGTCGCCGGACACAGCGACCTGCTCGGCGGCGCCCTCTTCACCCTGACCATCCCGGACCCACCGGAGGGCCAGTGAGAGCCAGGAAGCGCCCGCGCGCCGAGCAGCCTCCGGAACGGCGCCCGCCGACCGAGGAGACGCGACGTCCCAACTACTTCCTGCTCGGCTTCGTCGGGGCCCTGGGGGTGCTCAGCGCCTGGCTGCTGGTGCAGGCCCTGACCAGCGCCCGGGCGGTGTTCGTCTACATCCTCGTCGCGCTCTTCCTCGCGATCGGGCTCAACCCCGTCATCGAGGCCCTGCGGCGGCTGCGGCTGCCCCGCTGGGCCGCGATCCTCTCGGTCTGCCTCGGCCTGGTGGCCTTCCTGGTCGTGTTCGTGTGGGCGATCGTGCCGCCCCTGACCGAGCAGGTCAGCAGCTTCGCCACGTCGTTGCCCTCGTCCCTGGACCAGCTCCAGCAGTCCGCGTTCTTCCGTGACCTCGACCGGCGCTACGACGTGCTCGGCCGTATCGAGGGCGTGGTCTCCGGCGGCGACTTCGGCCAGCAGGTCTTCGGCGGTCTCGTCGGTGTGGGGCAGGTGGTGTTCAACTCGCTGTTCGCCACCTTCACGGTCCTCATCCTCACCCTGTTCTTCATGGCCTCGCTGCCGGGCATCATGGACGTCACCTACCGGTTCGTGCCCCGCTCGCGCCGGACCGGGGTCCGGGAGATCGGGGACGAGATCGTCCAGCGCATCGGGGCGTTCATCGCCGGGCAGTTGCTGGTCGCGGCGCTCGGCGGTGTGGTGGCCTTCCTCTTCCTGTGGCTGACCGGCTCGGCGTACGCCCTCACCCTGGCCCTCGTGGTCGCGGTGACCGCGTTGATCCCGCTGATCGGCACCACCATCGGGGCGGTGGTGGCGTCGCTGGCGGTGGCCATCGGTGACCCGTGGATGGGCCTGGTCACGCTGGTGTTCTTCCTGATCTACCAGCAGATCGAGAGCTACGTGATCGCGCCCCGGGTGATGCGGCACGCCGTGGACGTGGTGCCCACGGTCAACATCACGGCGGCGCTGCTGGGCGGCGCGCTGCTCGGGCTGGTGGGCGCGCTGCTGGCCATCCCCACTGCGGCCGCGCTCACCCTGGTGCTGAAGAAGGTGGTCTTTCCCCGGTTGGAAGAGCGCTGAGCCTCCCCGAAGCAGCCCCTAACCTGGGGCGAATGGGGCACAGGTGGGGTCAGGTGTGGCGCGTGGCGCTGCTCGCGGTGTGGGTCGCCGTGTTGGCGTGGGCGATCCTGCGGGGACCGGACCTGGAGACGGTGCGGGACTGGACGACGAACGCCGGGTTCTGGGGCGCGGTGGTCTACCTGGCCGCCTACGTCCTGGCGGTGCAGGCGCTGGTGCCGCGCCCGGCCCTGAACATCGCCGGAGGGTTGCTCTTCGGCCTGGTGGCGGGGGTGGTCCTCGCCCTGGTCGGAGGGGTGTTGGCCGCCGTCGCGCAGTTCGCGGTGGCCCGGTACGTGGCCGGGGACGCGCTCTCACGCCGTCTCCCCGAACGCGTCCGGACCCGGCTGGAGGGGCTGGTGGGACGACGGGCGCTGTTGGCCGTCGTGCAGCTCCGGCTCATCCCGGTGATCCCCTACCAGATGGTCAACTACGGCTTCGGGCTGACCGGGCTGCGGGTCGCGCCCTTCGCCCTGGGAACCGCCCTGGGGTCGCTGCCCGCCACGGCGGCGATGGTGGTGGTCGGCACCGGCGGGATCGACCTCGGGTTCCCGGTGGCGGTGGCCACCGGTGCGGCGGCCGCGCTCCTCGCGCTCGCCTGGTGGCTGCGCTCGCGCCGGCGCCGCGTGCGGGAGCGGGAACAGCGGGCCCGGGCCTGATCCGGTGCGGCCCGGCCCGCCGTTCGCCCGACTCAGCCGAACAGGGGCACGTCGTCCGGATCGGGCCGGTCGAGCTCGAACGGGAGGATCTCCCCGCCGTCGCTGTCGGTGACACGGGGTTCCTGGAGGATCTCGGGCTCCTCACCGGCGCGGTTGCGCACCACCATCACCCCGGAGTAGCCGCTGTGGTCGGTCTCGGTGGCGACGAAGGGCACGAGGCCGGGGCCGGTCCACTCCCGCGAGTTGAGGGTCCGCAGCAGGCGCTCGCGGTCCAGGTCGGGGCCGACCTCCATGAGCAGCTGGGCGAACAGGGTCGCCTGCACCATGCCGTACACGGTGGTGTCGGTGAAGGGTGCGCCCTCGTTGTACTCCTCGTGGATGTCCCGGTAGAAGGCGGTCCACGGGTCGTCGCTCTGGGCGGCCATCGGGAGGAACGCGGTGATGATGAGGCCGTCGGTGAAGGCCTCCGGCGGGACGTCCTCGGCCGGAGTCCCCTCGGCGTACTCCTCTATGAGCTGGGAGACGATCTCCACGTCGCCGCCGAAGCTGGGCGCCACCCACTGGGGTTCGTAGCCGATCGCCTGGGCCTCCAGGATGGCCAGGCCGAGGAAGGCCGGGATGCAGTAGCAGACCGCGACGTCGGCGTCGGCCGCCTTGAGCTCGGCCACCTGGCCGTCGAGCTCGGGGACGCCCGGGTCGTAGGACTCCCAGGCGACGATGTCGTCCATCAGGTACTGCTCGATCCCCGCGTGCGAGGCGGGGCCCACGTCGTCGTTCTGGTAGAGGAGGCCGACGTCGTCACCGGGGAAGTTCTCCGCGATGTAGGCGCCCTGGACCTTGGCCTCCTTGGAGTAGTCCACCTGGAAGCCGTAGCTGTACGGGTACTCCTCCGGCTGGTCCCACGCGAGTGCGCCGGAGGAGACGAAGAGGTCCGGGACGCCCTCGTCGTTCAGTTCCTCGATGACCGACTCGTGGGTGGGGGTGCCCAGACCGCCCAGGAGCGCGAAGACCTCGTCGTCGTCGATGAGGGAGCGCGTGACGTCCATGGTCCGCGCCGGGTCGAAGGCGTCGTCCTCGACCCGGTAGTCGATCCGCCTGCCGTGGATGCCGCCGTTGTCGTTGACGTAGTCGAAGACGGCGCTCGCCCCGGTGGAGACGTGCACGAACCCCGGGGAGGCCGGTCCGGTCAGCGGCTGGTGGGTCCCGATGACGACGCTGTCGTCGGTGACCCCCGTGGTGAGGGCGCCGGGGGAGGCCTCCTCGTCTGACGACTCGGAGGCGCCGCAGGAGGCGGCGAGTACCGCGACGGCGAGCGCCGCGGCGGCTGTTCCCAGTGTTCGCATGTGGATTCCTGAACTCGTTGTGCCTTCGCTACGGGGGGCCTGGTGGCCCTTTGGGGGAAAGCGGCTTCGTGCTCGGGAGAAGGAGAGTGAGGCTGCGGTGCCTACTCGCCAGTACGTTACCGGCTGGTAAACATCATACGAACGGGCTCCGCACCTGCAACCCGCGGTAGTCCCCACGGAGCTGCGAGGTCGTCGCTCCGGCGCCCCGGGGAGGCCGCGCGGATCGCGCGCTCGGGAGCGGAACACGACGGCGTCACTTCAGGAAGGCGCTCCTTCGCGACAACGAACAGGACGACGGGGCGCTGACGCACGCCCGTGCGGCTCGGGGGCGTTCCCGTCGTTCCCGTGGTCCGGAGGCGCCGCAGGGGCGGCGGGCGCATCGCGACCGTGGGCGCCGGCCCCTGCCAGCCGCGCGCCGACACGCCTGATCGGCTCGGGGGAGGGGCCGGAGGGCCGACGGGGCCCTCCGCTGTCTCCCCTCCGAACGCCTCGGGTCGGGCGACCACTGAGCGCCCGACCGGAGGTGCCGTCCGTCAGGGGCGGACGGGCCGCGCGGGTGCGCGGCCACCGTCCGTGGGAGTCCGGTCCAGCAGCTCGCGGGCGAGCCGCGCGATGCGGTCCGAGGCCTGGTCCACCGGACTGTCACGGCGCCAGACCAGCAGGTGCCTCAGCTGTATCGGGGCGCCCTCCAACTGCCGCACCACCACGCCGCGGCCCGACTCGAAGTCCGCCTGGCACGGTGCGATCGCCCGTCGGTCCGCGATGAGATCGCGGATCTCCGATCTCTCGTAGAGGCGGTAGGGAACGTGCGGGCTGAACCCCGCCCGCTGGCAGGCCAGGTAGAAGCACTCCGGCCAGCCCGTGCCGTCCGGTGGCGTCAGCGCCCACGGGCACTCGGCCAGGTCCTCCAGGCGGATGTGCGTCTCCCGCGCCAACGGGTGCTCCGACCACAGCGCCACGTGCAGGGGGTCCACCGCGAGCATCGCCCAGGCCAGCGGGCCGTCGGTCGGCAGGTCGCGGTCCACGTAGTCGATGGTGGTCCCCAGGTCCAGACGACCGGCCCGGACCAGGTCGGTGACCAGCTTGGGGGAGTACTCGGTACGCACGTGCACCGGGACGTCGGGGAACACCTCCGGCAGCCGCGCCGAGAGCTCCACGGTGAGGGGGCCGACCCCGCCGACGCGCAGCGTGCTCGGTGAGGCCCCGCGCGCCGTGATGTCGTGCAGCAGGTCGTCCATCGACAACAGGACCGCGCGTGCCCGGACCAGGACGAACTCACCGAGCTCGGTCGGCCGTACCCCCGAGCGCCCCCGGTGGAACAGGGGCCCGCCGACCTCGCGTTCGATCCGCTGCAACTGGGTTGTCAGCGCGGGCTGCGACGTGGACAGCGCGGCGGCCGCCTTCGTGACGCTGCCGGTGTCGGCCAGGAGGCAGATCGTACGGAGATGGCGGAGTTCGAGGTCCATGCGTGGAATCTAGGGCGCCGGGGGGCTCCGTGTACAGACGTCGCGGCCAGAACGGGCGAGTCGCACATCGCGTGTGGTCCACCGTCTCCGATCCGACCTTCCGTCCAGGGTCGACCGGTCCGGGTCGACCTGGGTTCCGTGTCGGGCGGTTCGTTGGGATAAGGTGCCGTGCGTCACCATATAGTTGGATGGCCTACTACTTCGCGGGCACCCGCGGAGCCGGTCGGTCCGAGGCGCACCTGGGCGCCCAACCGTGGGAGAGTTCATGGCGGTCGAACGCACGCTGCACACACCCGAGGCCGAACAGCTCCTGGAGCTGACCGGGGAACTCGTGGACAAGGAGATCGCCCCGCGCGCGGCCGAGGACGAGGAGAACTCGGTCTTCCCCCGCGACGTCTTCACCACCCTGGGCCAGGCCGGACTGCTCGGGCTCCCGTACCCGGGTGAGTACGGCGGCGGCGAGCAGCCCTACGAGGTCTACCTCCAGGTCGTGGAGGAGCTCGCCCGCGGCTGGTTGGCGGTCGGCCTGGGCGTCAGCGTCCACACGCTCTCCTGCTACCCGGTCGCCACCTTCGGCACCGACGAACAGAAGGCCGCCCACCTGCCCGCCATGGTCGGCGGCGCGCTCCTCGGCGCCTACTGCCTGTCCGAGACCTCCTCCGGATCCGACGCCGCCGCCCTGACCACGCGCGCCGAGCGCACCTCGGACGGCTACCGCGTCAACGGCGCCAAGGCGTGGATCACCCACGGCGGACGGGCCGACTACTACGCGCTCTTCGCCCGCACGGGTGCCCCGGACTCGGGCGCGCGCGGAATCAGTTGCTTCCACGTCCCGGCCGACACCCCCGGTCTCGGTGCGGCCGTCCCCGAACACAAGATGGGCATGCGCTCCTCGCCCACCGCCGGAGTGATCCTCGACGACGTCGAACTCGGAGCGGACGCGCTGGTGGGGGAGGAGGGCCGCGGTTTCGGGATCGCCCTCTCCGCACTCGACTCCGGTCGCCTGGGCATCGCCGCGTGCGCGGTGGGCCTGGCGCAGGCCGCCCTGGACGCCGCGGTCACGTACTCCCGGGAGCGGCGTCAGTTCGGCGGGGCCATCGGTGACTTCCAGGGGATCGGCTTCATGCTGGCCGACATGGCCACGCAGATCGCCGCCTCCCGTGAGCTGTACCTGTCCGCCGCCCGTCTGCGCGACGCCGGGCGCCCGTTCGGCAAGCGGGCCGCCATGGCCAAGCTGATGGCCACCGACACCGCCATGAAGGTCACCACCGACGCCGTCCAGGTCTTCGGCGGCTACGGCTACACCCGCGACTTCCCGGTCGAGCGCTACATGCGTGAGGCCAAGGTCCTCCAGATCGTGGAGGGGACCAACCAGGTGCAGCGCCTGGTCATCAGCCGGCACCTCGCCAAGGAGGGGTAGGGCCGGGGCCGGACCGGGTGAACCCCGGGGTGGTGTCCGCGTGGCACACCGCCCCGGGGCTACCTCCGGAGGAGGTCCGCGGTGCGCTCGGGAGGGTGCACCGTCAGCGCCACCTCGCGGTCGGTCAGTACGGCCAGCGCCGACCGGTACTCGGGGCCCCGGTCCAGGTCCGACAGCCAGGCGGCCCCGGGACCGCCGCCGCCCTCCCAGGACAGCAGCCGCGCCTCCGTGTCCGGCCGGCTGACCGCCACCCTGCGCAGCCCGCCCGACAGCCCCAGGCCGGTCGCCTTGAGCAGGGCCTCCTTGCGTGCCCAGTAGCCGAAGAACGCCCCCGCCCGGTCCTTCTCCGGCAGCGCGTTCCAGGCCCGCTGCTCGTCGTCGGCCAGCGAGTACCCTGCCAGACCGGCCAGGTCGCGGGCCTCCGAGATCCGTTCCACGTCCACGCCGACCGGTGCCTCCCGGGCCAGTGCCAGGGCCACCCACTCACCGGAGTGGCTCACGGAGATCTCCCACCCCCGCGCGGCCCCCGAGGGCACGGGCTTGCCGTGCGGGCCCTCCGGGCCGCTCCGGCCCCCCTCCGCACCGGTCCGCGACTTCTCCTCGCAGGAACGGCAGCGCAGGTCGAAGGTCACCTCCTCCGGCGCGCAACCGGCCCGGTCGGCCAGCACGAGACGGGACAGGGCCCGGCCCAGCAGGTGGCGGTCGCGGTCGGCCTGGAGCCGGAACCGGGACTGGCGTTCGCGTTCGGAGCGGTCCAGCAGACGCAGCAGACGTTCGCTCGCGGCGGAGGTGTGGGCCCACCACACCGTGGTGTCGAGTGGCGCGGAGCTGAGGGTCATGCCCCCATTGTCACTGATCCCGAGGACGATCCGTGGTGTGAGGCCGACAGAAACGGGGCATCCGGTAGGTGGCAGGTCAGCCCGCCCCCTTGGAGGCTCAGATGTCTGTCGTCATGATGCTCGGTGCCGGAGCCCTCGTCGGCCTCGTCGCCCTCACCGTGCTCTTCCTGGTGACCCTCCTGTCCGACAGGCCGGAGGAGGAGGCGCAGCCCACCAGAGACGGGTCCGTACTCTAGGGAGGCGCGGTTCCCCGACCGTGCGCCGCCGAGAGCACGGAAGGGTGAACCGTACCCATGACCGAGGAGAGCCGACCGGCCTTCGCCGCCGAGCGCCGGGAGCGCATCCTGGAACTGGTGCGGGCCCACGGCAGCATGTCCCTGCGCGACATCGCCGCCAAGGTGCGCGCCTCCGAGGTCACGGTCCGCCGTGACGTGCGCTCCATGGAGGCCGAGGGCCTGCTGGACCGCCGCCGGGGCGGAGCCGCGCTGCCCGGCCGGATCGGACACGAACAGAGCTACACCGGCAAGAGCGGCCAGTGCGCCGCCGAGAAGGCCGCCATCGCCACGGTCGCCGCCCGCCTGGTCCGCCCCGGCGACGCGATCACCATCGGGCCCGGCAGCACCGCCGAGGCCTTCGCCCGCGCGCTCCTGGGCCACGGCGACCTCACCGTGGTCACCAACTCGCTCCGGGTCGCGGACGTGCTCGCCGGGGCCCCCGGGGTCGAGGTCGTGATGACCGGCGGCACCCTGCACGCGCCCATGCGGGCCCTGGTCGGGGCCGCCGCCGAGGAGTCCCTGTCCGGGCTGCGGGTCAACCGCGCCTTCCTGTCCGGCAACGGTGTCAGCGCCGACCGTGGCCTGAGCACCCCCAACCCCGCCGTGGCCAGCGTCGACCGGGCCCTGTCCGCCTG
Organism: Nocardiopsis eucommiae; assembly: GCF_965344335.1. NCBI lineage: Bacteria > Bacillati > Actinomycetota > Actinomycetes > Streptosporangiales > Nocardiopsidaceae > Nocardiopsis > Nocardiopsis eucommiae. The sequence continues at coordinate 27,209 of NZ_CBDRIY010000037.1, read as the reverse complement.
CGCGGAGGAGACCATCGTGCTGGCCGACCACACCAAGGTCGGCGCCGACACCATGGTGACCACCGTCGCCCCCGAGGAGATCGCCCACCTGGTCACCGACAGCAGCGCCGACCCGGAGGTGCTGATGACACTGGAGGAGACCGGGGCCCTCGTGCACGTCACCGTCGTGGCGGACGAACGGGGGCAGTGAGCGCGCCCGGTTGGTGGTGCGAGGGGCGCGTACCTCAGCGTCCACACCTATTGTGTGGTGAACACCCGATGCGTGATCCTTGACGCACCCGACCCGACAGTCGCGCCGTCCATCCCTTCAGGAGCCGCCGAGCATGCCGACCCACCCGTCGCACCCGGAGCCCGTACCGACCGCTCCGGTGCGGATCACCCCCGAACCGGTGGCGCTGCCCGAACCCTGGCGGAGTTCGGCCCTGACCGTGGTCGTGCCCACCTACGACGAGGCGGAGAACCTGCCGGTCCTGGTGCGGCAGCTCACGGCGTTGGACCTGCCCCGGCTGCGGATCGTCGTGGTGGACGACAACTCCCCGGACGGAACCGGTGAGGTCGCGGACAAGCTCGCGGTCGAACTCGGCGGGCGGCTCTCCGTGGTGCACCGCACCCGCAAGGACGGCCTCGGCCGCGCCTACGTGGAGGGCATGACCCGCGCGCTGGCGGACGGTGCCGAGTACGTCGTGCAGATGGACGCCGACCTCAGCCACCCGGTGGGGTACGTCCCCCAGCTCCTGGGCACGCTGCACTCCACCAACGCCGGGGTGGTCATCGGCAGCCGCTACGTGCCCGGCGGCAGCCTCTCCGAGGCCTGGGGCCTGCGCCGCCGCCTGCTCAGCGGCTGGGCCAACACCTACGTCAAGCGCGTGCTGTCCATCCCCGTCCAGGACGTCACCGCCGGATTCAAGATCTGGCGGGCCTCCGCCCTGGAGGTCCTGGACCTGGCCAGTATCGAGAGCACGGGGTACGCCTTCCAGGTCGAGATGCACTACCGGGCCTTCCGGCGCGGCCAGAAGATCATGGAGATCCCCATCCACTTCGAGGACCGGGTGGTCGGCCAGAGCAAACTCGACGGCGCCGTCGCCCTGGAGGCGGCGCTGCGTCCGCTGAGGCTGCGCCGCGCGGAGAACGCCAGGCGCTGACGCGGCCGTGTCCCCCTTCACCGATCACCGTCGAACTGCGATCATGCGGGTAACGGGACGGTGAGCAAGGGGGACCACATGTCCGAACAGCCCTACGACGTGGACGCCGACATGGGGGAGGACCCCCAGGAGAGCGAGATCGCCGAGGCCGAGAGCCGCCAGAACCCGGACGCGCCGGTCTACGGCTACACCTTCGAGGACGAGAGCGCCGCCACCGAACGCGGCATCGACCAGGAGGTCCGGGAGGAACGCGACGACGTCATCCCGCGTGAGGACTTCGACCTCGACGACCCCGGCGCGGAGTCCGAGGCCGTCCACGAGGAGGACGGGCCCGACCAGCCCTGACCCCGGGGGCGCGTGGCGCACCCACCGGCCGCCTCCGTGAGCGCACGAACCGGTCATGGCGGGGGCGCGGGAGGGCCGGGCCACGACGTCCTGGAAGGCGCCGCTCGACGAGGACCGACCGGGGGACACCGCCGAGCCCCGGGCGCCGACACGCGCCCGGGGCTTCGCCGTGCCCGGGCGGGGTGGTGGGCGGGCCTCCACCATGGCGATGTCGGGTCGCGCCCCGCATGGAGCCGTCACACGCCCGTCCGCCGGGGGGTTCCGGGCCGGTGGTCCTCGCGCTCCCGCCCGCGGAATCAGCAAGACGGAGCCGCAGACGGGATCCCGCCAGCGGCCTCGCGCTGAGTCGTCACACGGCCTTCGGTAGGAGGTCGCTCCCGCTGGTCCTGACGCGCTTCCACGCGGAGTCGTCCACAGGGGCGTGGGTGGGAAGTGATCATCAAGGTCAAAGCGGGGAAGAACTGAGGTAAGGAGGCGGACACCGTGACCGAACAGCCCTACGAAGTGGACCTGGACCTGGGAGACGACCCACAGGCGACCGAGGTCGCCCAACGAGAGCGGGTCCTCGACCCCGACCACGACATCCTCAGCTACGACTTCGAGGACGACGACAGCCGAGGCAGCCTCGGGATCTCCGAGAGCGTGCGGGCCGAACGGCTGGGCGTGATCCCCAGACAGCGCTGGGGCGACGCACCCGGCGCCGAGCAGCAGGCGCTGAGCGTGGTCTCGGACCCCAACGCCGTCAACGACCACCCTCCGGAGGGCTACGAGGGCTGACCCCCTCAGCCGCCCGTGTGCTCGGCCCCGCTCCCGGCGGTCGACCCCGGGCACGAGCGCAGTGGGGGACCGGTCACCCCGCAGAACCGTATCGGCTGCTCCTCACCGAGCGGCTGCACCGCACTGGTCTCCTCGGGGAGCGACCCCCGGTCGGCGGCCTCGGAGGCCTCGGGCATCCGGCCGCGCGGCAGCACCAGCGCGCACAGTGACGCCAGGACGCACAGACCCGCCAGGATCAGCATGGCCGTGCCGAACCCCTCGGCGAGGGACGTCGAGTGTCCGCCCGCTCCCGATCCCCCACCACCGGAACCACCGATCCCCGCCAGCACCGGCACCGCCGCCACACCGATCAGCTGTGCGCCCCGGGCGAACGTGTTGTTCACCCCCGAGGCCAGACCGGCGTGCCGTTCCGGGACCGAGGCGAGCACCGTAGCGGTCAGCGGTGCCACGGTCGTGGACAGGCCCAGCGCCACCAGCAGGACCCCCGGCAGCACACCGGTCAGGTACGGGGCGTCGCCGTCCATCCGGGACAGCGTCACGAATCCGGCGGCCAACAGCAGGGGACCGACCACCAGCTGGATCCGGGGGCCGATCCGGGCGGCGAGCTTGCCCGACCGCGCCGACAACAGCAGCATCAGAAAGGTGATCGGCAGCGAGGCGGCCCCGGCCGCGACCGGGGAGTAGCCCGCCACCTCCTGGAGGTAGATCACCATCAGGAACAGCAGCGGCCCCAGCGAACCGTAGATCAGGACCGTGGCCCCGTTGGTCACGCTGAACGGCAACGACCGGAAGATGCCCAGCGGCAGCATGGGGGAGGGGCTGCGCGCCTCCGTGAACAGGAAGGCGGCCAGTGCCAGCGCGCCCACGGCCACGCCGGTCCACACCGCCGGGGTGGCACCCACCGCGCCCCATTGGATGAGCGCGTAGGTGATCCCGGCCAGGGCCACCACCCCCAGCAGCGCGCCGCCGTAGTCCAGTCGTCCCACGTCGGAGGTGTCCCGGGTCTCGGGCACCCGGAACCGGGCGATCAGCAACACCACGACCGCGATCGGCAGGTTGATGAGGAAGATCAGCCGCCAGTCACCGATCTGCACCAGCCAACCGCCCACGAACGGACCCACTGCCGCGGCCACACCGGTCAGCCCCGACCACGCGCCGATCGCCCGCGCCCGGTCCTGCTCGCGGAACCCCGCCTGGAGGATGGCCAGGCTCCCCGGCGTCAGCAGCGCACCGCCCACGCCCTGGACCACGCGACCGGCCACCAGCAACTCCAGGGTCGGCGCGAACGTGCACAGCGCCGAGGCCAGGGCGAACACCGCCACACCCACCATGAACAACCGCACGCGGCCGAACCTGTCGGAGAGGGAGCCGCTGAGCAGGATCAGCGCGGACAACGTGACCATGTACCCGTTGACGATCCACTGGAGACCGGCCAGCCCCGTGTTCAGGTCACCCTGGATGGCGGGCAGCGCCACCGTCACCACCGTGGAGTCCAGGAAGGCCATTCCCGAACCCAGAACCGTGGCGGTCAGCATCCACCGCGCGGCCGGGGTTCCCCACGCGACCTGCCCGGCGACCGGCGCCGAGGCCGAACCACTCATGCGACTCTCCTCCCGAGGACTACCGACACCATAGGAGCGGACCCCCACCCGTGGGTGGGGGTCCGCGCCGACTTTTCGTCGTCCTGTTCGGTTTTGACCAGGGGCTACTCGCTGGCGAGCGCGCCGGTGATCGAGGTCCCGGCGGCCCGGCGGGCGGGCAGCACGGCGGCCAGCAGACCAGCCAGCACCGCGACGGCGATGAAGACCGCGATCTGGACGCTCGGGATGCTGAAGACCAGGCCCGGCAGGACCGCCGCACCGGCCGCCCAGCCGAACAGCACGCCCAGCGCGATGCCGATCCCCGCGCCGATCAGGCACAGCAGCACGGCCTCGACGCTCAGCATCCGGCGCAGCTGCCCCTTGGCCAGACCCAGCGCCCGCAGCAGCGCGGACTCACGGGTGCGCTCCAGGACCGACAGCGCCATCGTGTTGGAGATACCGAACACCGCGATGATGATCGCCAGACCCAGCATCGCCGCGATCGTGTAGAACGCGATGTCCATCATCTCGGAGAACTGGTTCTTCATCTCCGCGACCGACATGACCTGGACCATCGGGTAGTCGTCGACCGCGGTGTAGACGGCCTCGCGGACCTCGGCCGCGTCGGCCCCGTCAGCGGCGCGGAGGTGCAGGTAACGGCTCTCCGTGATCTCGGGGAAGGCCGCAGTGAAGTCCTCGGGCGCGATGATCGCGCCCCAGAGGGTGGCACCGTCCGCGACGATCGCGGCGACCTCCAGGTCGAGGTCCCCACTGGGAGCGGGAACGGTGAAGGTGTCACCGACACCCACGCCCTCCGCGTAGGTCTCGCTCAGGACCACCGTGCCCGACTCCAGGTCGGCCAGGTCGCCCTCGACCGTCTCGCCCTTGATGTCGGTGCCGACCTCGGCGTCGTAGTACGCGGTCACCGGCAGGGCCATCCCGCCGGTGGCGAGGTTGTCCTCCAGGTAGGTGGAACGCTCGGACATCACCCTGTCCAGCAGCGGGCTCGCGGCCAGCTTCTCCTGGACCTCGCTCGGAACGAGGGGGTCACCGCTCTCCTCGTCGACGGCCGCGTCCTCCACGGCGGTCTCCTCGACGGCGCCGTTCTCGGGCGCACCCTCCTCAGGGGCACCGTCCTCCAGCGAGGCCTCCGACAGGTCGCCCTCCTCGGCGACACCCTCTTCGACGCCCTCCTCGGGAGCGGCGGCGTTCGGGCCCTCCGGCGCGTACTGGGCGCTGATCTGGTAGTCGACCGGGAACTGCTCGTCCAGCTGTTCGGTCAGCGTGGTCTCGAACGAGGAGCTGATCACCGAGTAGCCGGTGATGAGCGTGGCGCCCACGGTGAGGGCGATCATCGCGGTCGCGGCGCGGCGCGGGCTCCTGGTGGAGTTGTCCACCGCCAGCATGCTGGGCACACCCAGACGGCGCAGCGGCACGCCGACGACCCTGACGATCCCGCGCACCAGCAGCGGGCCGAGGACGACCACGCCCACGAAGGCGATCAGCGCCGCGCCGGTCACGACGAACAGGCCGTTCGGGTCCGGGCTCATCGAGCGACTCAGCACCACCAGGGCGGCGGAGGCGCCGAAGGCCAGCAGGCCGAACGCCACGCGCACCCAGCCGGTGCCCTTCTCCAGACCGGAGGCGGTGGCGCTGGTGCGCAGGGCCGCCAGCGGGGCCACGCGGGTGGCGCGGGCGGCCGGAACCAGAGCGGAGAAGACGGTCATGAGCGTGCCGACCAGCAGACCCACGATCACCGCGGTGGGGCTGACGACCACGGCGGCCGTGACGTCGGAGTTCACCAGCTGGCCGCCGAACCTCGCACCGAGCGCGCCCACGCCCACACCGGCGAGCACGCCGAGGGCGGAGGCGACGAGCCCGACCACGAAGGACTCGCCCAGCACGGAGCGGAAGACCTGGCCGCGCTTGGCGCCCACGCAGCGCAGCAGGGCGAGCTCACGCTGGCGCTGCGCGATGAGGATCGCGAAGGTGTTGTAGATGACGATCCCGGCGACGAACATCGCGATGACGCCGAAGAGCAGCAGTGCGACCCGCAGCATCTCGGTCTGCGCGCCGGCGCTCTCGGCCATCTCCTCTCCGAACGCGGCGCCCGTCAGGACCTCGGTGCCGGTCACCGTGGCGACCGCGGTGGCGGACTCCTCCGCGGACGTGCCCTCGGCGGCCCGCACGTTGATCTCGGAGTAGCCGGTGGCACCGGTCATCTCCTGGATGGTGTCCGGGGCGAAGACGACCGCGCCGCCGAAACTGTAACTGCCGTCGACACCGAAGTTCACCAGCCCGGTGACGGTGAACTCACGCTTCTCCTGCTCGGGGTCGAGCACCGTGACGGTGTCACCGACCCCGAAACCGGTCTGGTCCGCGGTGGACGTGGCCAGCGCGATCTCGTCGGCGGCGTCGGGGAGCTCGCCCTCGCTCGCGGAGAACCGCGTCGTCTCACCGAAGGCCACGGCGGCGGGCGGCACGAAGCCGAAGGCCCGCCCCTCGGCGTCCAGGAGTACGGCCTCGCCCCTCACCAGGCCGTCGGCCTCGGAGATCTGCGGCAGGGCGCGGATGTCGTCCAGCGTGGCGTCGTCGAAGGGGACGGGCTCCAGGGCGAAGCCGTCCTCGTCCACGCCCTCCTCCGCCTCGGGGACGGCGATGGCGTCGACGCTCGTGGCCGACCCCATCACGGACTTCTCGTAGCTGGCCTTGAGGGTGTCGGCGAAGACCAGGGTCCCCGAGACGAACATGACACCCAGCAGGATGGCCAGCACGGTGGTGACGTACCGGGACTTGTGGAGTCTCAGCCCGGCGAGTGTGGTGCGCAGCATGGAGCTCAGGCCTCCAGCTTCAGCAGTCGCTCGGAGACGACCTCGGCGGTCGGCGCGTGGACCTCGTCCACCAGGCTGCCGTCGCGCAGGAACACGACGCGGTCGGCGTAGGAGGCGGCGACGGGGTCGTGGGTCACCATGACGATGGTCTGGTTCAGGTCCTTGGCGGAGTCACGCAGGAACGCCAGGACCTCGGCGCCCGAACGGGAGTCCAGGTTGCCGGTGGGCTCGTCCGCGTAGACCACCTCGGGGGCGTTGAGCAGGGCCCGGGCGACCGCCACGCGCTGCTGCTGTCCGCCGGAGAGCTTGGTCGGCAGGTGGTCCAGCCGGTCGCGCAGTCCGACGACGTCGATGATGTGGTCGAAGCGGGCCTGGTCGACCTTGCGCTTGGCGATCTGCGAGGGGAGCAGGATGTTCTGCTCGGCCGTCAGCATCGGCAGCAGGTTGAACGACTGGAAGATGAAGCCGATCCGGTCGCGGCGCAGCAGGGTGAGGTCACCGTCGCGCATGCCGGTGATCTGGGTGCGGCCCAGGTGCACGGTGCCCGAGGTGGGCACGTCCAGCCCGGCCAGGCAGTGCATCAGGGTCGACTTGCCCGAGCCCGAGGGGCCCATGATGGCGGTGAACGCGCCCCGGTGGAACTCCACGTCCACACCGGCCAGGGCGTGCACCTGGCTGCCGCCGGTGTCGTAGATCTTGGTGAGCCCCCGAGCCACCACCACCGGCGGGGCTTGGACCGGGGACGTGGGCTTCACAGCGGACTCGGTCACGACAGAACAACTCCAGAACTCGGAAAGGTGAGGGTGCCGGTGGCTCGGGATGCCCCGTGCTCCTCGGCGTGTGTCTCCACGCTAGGTGCCCGGACACCCCCGCCACCTCGGTCTCGGGACTGAACCTGACACCGGCCAAAGGCATGACGTGGAGCGGGTTCGGGACTCCTTCGTCAGGTGTCACCCCCGACTTTCGTAGGGGGTCCGCCAGGTGGAGGAAGGGCCCGGTCTCCCCTAAAGCGGCCTTGACCTGCACATACGGCGGCGAATCTACTATGGGGCCCCCGACGCTCCGGGTCAGTCGAACGGACGACGCCCACCGGGAACGCCGCCGTAGACTCTGGCGGATGAAAACGTGGTTGCGGGATCGCCTGCGGGACTTCAGTGCCCTGTTGAGCCACAACTGGAACTGGTGGTGGAAGCGCCGACTGCGCCTGTCGGACTGGTGCTACGCCGTCTTCACCCTTCCGTTCAGCGGGTTGATGATGCTCGCCGGAACCACGACCGGCCCGGGCCTGCTGACCACGCCCTTCGCAGCGGGGATCAGCCTGATCACCGGCCCCGGGACCGCCGTGGCGGTGGGCTTCCTCGCCTACGCCCTCCCGGGCACGCTGGCCTCGGTGACGATGCTCTGGCGGCGCAGCAGACCCACCTGGCTGATGGTCGCCGGGCTGCTCATGCTGCTCCTGTACGGGAACCCGATCCCCCTCATGGTGGGCGTGTACTCCTACCCGGCGCACTTCAGCGACCGCCGCCCACTCTCCATGTGGTTCACCCTCTCCCTGCTGGCCCTCGGGGTGCTCTACTACTCCAGTCCGGTCAGCTACGTCATCCTGGCCGTCTTCTACCTGGTCGTCCCGGTGATCGCCGGGCTGTGGATCGGCACGAGGCGCCAGCTCATCGACCGCCTCCACGAGCGGGCCGAACGCCTCGAACGCGAACAGCACATGATGGCCGAACAGGCCATCGGCGCCGAGCGCACCCGCATCGCCCGGGAGATGCACGACGTCGTCGCCCACAGGGTCAGCCTGATGGTCCTGCACGCGGGCGGGCTGGAGGTCTCGGCCACCGACGACCGCACCGTCGAGGCCGCCGGACTCATCCGCACCACCGGGCGCGAGGCACTCTCGGAGTTGCGCGGCATCCTCGGGGTGCTGCGCGACGAGGACACCGACACCGCGCCCACCGCGCCCCAACCGGTCCTGGGCGACCTCGACCGCCTGATCACCGAGTGGCGCGGGGCCGGGATGAGGGTCAGCCGGCAGGAGAGCGGACGTGTCCGGCCGATGCCGGTCGCGGTCCAGCGCACCGCCTTCCGGATCGTCCAGGAAGGGCTGACCAACGCCGCCAAGCACGCCACCGGAGCCCCCGTGGAGGTGTGGCTGCACCACGGCGAGACCCAGCTGGAGGTGGAGGTGGCCAACGATCCGGTCGGCGCCCCCGCCCACGCCCCGCCGCGCAGCGGGTTCGGCCTGACGGGTCTGCGCGAGCGCGTGGTCCTGGCCGGGGGAGAGCTCAGCTCGGGGGTGTGCCCGGACGGAGGATGGCGATTGCGCGCTATCTTGCCCCTGGGGGAGGACACGGCCCCCGAACCCACCACCGAAGTCGAGGAAGAGGGCACCGACGGTGATCCGCACGCTCCTGGTCGATGACGAACTCCTGGTCAGGTCCGGCCTGCGGATGATCCTGGAGGCCGACCCCGGGATCGAGGTGGTCGGTGAGGGAAGCGACGGCGAGGAGGCCGTGCGCCTGGCCGAGGAACTCGGCCCCGACGTCGTGCTGCTGGACATCCGGATGCCCGGCACGGACGGGCTGGCCGCCGCCGCGCGGCTGAGCACGCTGTCCCGGCCGCCCAGGGTCGTCCTGCTCACCACCTTCGACCTCGACGAGTACGTGCACGCCGCGCTCCGGGCCGGGGCGGTCGGCTTCCTGCTCAAGGACACCCCGCCCCGGGAACTGATCAACGCCGTGCACACCGTGCACGAGGGCCACGCGATGCTCGCCCCCAGCGTCACGAAGCGCATGCTCGAACGCTTCGCCTCACCCGCCCCGGCCGACTCCGCGGCGGGCCGTTCCGAGGCCGTCGAGCGGCTCTCGGTCCTCAGCGACCGCGAACGGCAGGTGCTCGTCGCGGTGGCCGAGGGCAAGTCCAACGCCGAGGTCGGCCGGGCCCTGGACATGCGGGAGACCACCGTCAAGGCCCACGTCAGCCGTATCCTCGCCAAGCTGGAGATGTCCAACCGGGTGCAGGCCGCCATCCTCGCCCACGACGCGGGCTGGGCGTGACCGGGTTCACTCGCGCCCCGCAGGCCCCCGCCACCGGGCACTCCACGTCGTACGGGATCGCCCGGATCGTCCCGAGTGGCCCCCCGTCCCGCCTCGGTTGCGTCTACCGGCCGGTAGCTCGGTAACCTGCAAGGCGATTCGCACCCGGAACAACACGTCGTGGCCGTTCACCACAGCCGCAGAGAAGAGGAGCCCCTATGTCGCGCTCAGTACTGGTCACCGGTGGTAACCGAGGGATCGGTCTGGCCATCGCCCGTGAGCTCGCGGCGGGTGGGGACAACGTGGCGGTCACCTACCGTTCCGGTGAGCCCCCGGAGGGCCTGCTCGGCGTGCGCTGCGACATCACCGACTCCGCGCAGGTCGACGCGGCCTTCAAGGAGGTCGAGGACGCCCAGGGGCCCGTGGAGGTGCTCGTCGCCAACGCCGGGGTCACCAAGGACCAGCTGCTCGCCCTCATGAGCGAGGACGACTTCTCCTCCGTCCTGGACACCAACCTCACCGGATCCTTCCGAGTGGCCAAGCGCGCGGTACGCGGCATGATGCGCAAGCGCTTCGGCCGTATCGTCCTCATCTCCTCCGTCGTGGGTCTCCTGGGCTCCGGCGGGCAGGCCAACTACGCCGCCTCCAAGGCCGGGCTGGTCGGCTTCGGGCGCTCCCTGGCCCGCGAACTGGGTTCGCGCAACATCACGGTGAACGTCGTGGCCCCCGGCTTCATCGAGACCGACATGACCGCGGCCCTCAGCGACGACCGCCAGGCCGAGATCAAGAAGAACGTCCCGCTGGGCCGCCTGGGCTCCACCGACGACATCGCCAAGACCGTCGGCTTCCTCGCCGGTCCGGGTGGCGGCTACGTCACCGGCGCCGTGATCCCCGTCGACGGCGGCCTCGGCATGGGCCACTGACCGCCACCAGCACACTCAGGACGGACCATCATGGGAATCCTCGAAGGCAAACGCATCCTCGTCACCGGGGTGCTCACCGACTCCTCCATCGGCTTCCACGTCGCCCGGCTCGCCCAGGAACAGGGCGCGACGGTCGTGCTCACCGGCTACGGCCGCATGGGCCTGGTGCAGCGCATCGCCAAGCGCCTGCCCGAGACACCGCCCGTCCTGGAACTGGACGTCACCGACGACCAGCACCTGGCGAGCCTGGCCGAGCGCGTCGGTGAGCACGTGGACGGCCTCGACGGCATCGTGCACTCCATCGGCTTCACCCCGCAGGGGGCGCTGGGCGGCAACTTCCTCAACACCGAGTGGGACGACGTCGCCCAGGCGATGCACACGTCCACCTTCTCGCTGAAGTCGCTCACCACCGCGCTCCTGCCGCTCATGGACCGGGGCGGATCGGTGGTGGCCCTGGACTTCGACAACAGTGTCTCCTACCCCATCTACGACTGGATGGGCGTGGCCAAGTCCGCGCTGACCTCCACCGCGCGCTACCTGGCCCGCTACGTGGGCGACCGGAACATCCGGGTCAACCTGGTCTCCGCCGGTCCCCTGAGCACCATGGCGGCCCGCAGCATCCCCGGGTTCGAGGAACTGGCCAGGCACTGGCCCGAGCGGGCACCCCTGGGCTGGGACGTGAGCGACCCCGAGCCCGCCGCCAAGGCGGTCGTGGCCCTGCTGTCGGACTGGTTCCCGGCGACCACCGGAGAGATCGTGCACGTCGACGGCGGGTTCCACTCCACGGGAGCCTGATCCGTGTGTGGGCGGCACCCCGGCCGGGGCGCCGCCCACACGTGTCTTCGCGGCACCGGTACCATCTGCCCCGCGGCACGGTGTCGTTTCGGAAGGCGGACGGTATGGATCTGGGACTGTCGGGGGCGCGGGTCGTGGTGACCGGGGCCAGCAGGGGGATCGGCCGCGCCATCGCCCAGGTGTTCGCCCAGGAGGGCGCCGACCTGGCCATCTGCGCCCGCGGGGCCGAAGCGCTGGGCCAGACCGCGAGGGAGCTCTCCGACGCGGGGGCGAAGGTCTTCACGCGCTCCCTGGACGTCACCGACCACATCGCGCTGCCGTCCTTCGTGAACGACGCCGCCTCCGAGCTCGGCGGCCTGGACGTGCTGGTCTCCAACGTCTCCGGTGGCAGCGCGCCCACCCCGGACCAGTGGGAGCGGGGGTTCAACGCGGACCTCATGCCGTTCGTGCGCCTCACCGAGGCGGCGCGGCCCTACCTGATCGGCTCCGAGCGCGGCGCCGTCGTCCTGGTCTCCACCACCTCGGCTCTGCACGTCACCACCCCCGCCGGTGCCCGCTCCTACGGCGCGGTCAAGGCGGCCCTGAACCACCACGCGTCCTCGCTCGCCCGTGAGTGGGCGCCCGACGGTGTGCGGGTCAACACGGTCTCCCCGGGGCCCACCGAGTTCCCCGGCGGCGGCTGGGAGCGGCGCCGCGGCAGCGACCCGGACTTCTACGAGAGCGTCCGCGAGCGCGTCCCCTACGGGCGCCTGGGCCGCCCGGAGGAGGTGGCCCGTTCGGTCGTCTTCCTGGCCAGCCCCGCCGCCACCTACGTCACCGGCCAGAACCTGGTCGTCGACGGCGGCTTCCTCGACCAGGTCTGACCCCGGGGCTTCTGCCGGGCTTGACGAGGGACCGTTCCCACGAGTGTTCCGAAAACGCCCGCCCGTCCACAGACGGGCGGGCGTTTTCGGAACGGACCCGGTGGCGTCGGTCATGCCTGCGCCGCGACCATCCCAGGCGTAAGGGGAGGCACCTCACGAGTAGGACTCCGCACCCCGGAACCCGGGGGCGGCCCGACCTACTCCGGGAGGGGAACGAGCCCCCGCCGGTAGGCGCGGACGAGATGGCGGGGGACCCGGTACTCGCGGCCTCCGACATGGAGGGTCACCAGTTCGGGGCTCCTGGCCTTCCACTGGGATCGACGCGTGCGGGTGTTGGACCGCGACATCCTGCGTTTGGGTACTGCCATGGGAGTGGCTCCTCTCGGTGCGTGGTGCGTGGTGCGTGGTGCGTGGTGCGGCCCGGGGGTACCGGGATGTGGGTCGGGGCGATGGCCGCCGGAGCCGATCGCCCCGAGCGTGTCGTGACTATCCGCGCTGGTAGCGGCGCTGGAAGCGCTCCACCCGGCCAGCGGTGTCCACCACACGGGAGGTGCCCGTGTAGAAGGGGTGGCTGGCGCTGGAGATCTCGACGTCGATCACCGGGTACGTGTCGCCGTCCTCCCACTCGATGGTGGTGTCGCTGCTCCGAGTGGAACGGGTGAGGATGGCGAAGCCCGCGGCCCTGTCACGGAAGACGACGGGCTCGTAGCGGGGGTGGATGTCCTTCTTCATGGGTTCTCCGTCGGGTGTGGCGGCGTTCCGTCAGCGTTCCTCACGGAACTCGACGTGGCGCCGGAGCTTGGGGTCGTACTTGCGCAGGACGAGACGGTCCGGGGTGTTGCGGCGGTTCTTGCGGGTCACGTAGGTGGTTCCGGTGCCCGCAGTGGATCGGAGCTTGATGATGGGGCGGACGTCGTTGCGCGCCATGGGTTCCTTTCGGGTTCGGCCGACCGCCGTGACCGGGGTCAGGCGGGCTGAGGGTGGTCGTGCACGCCGTGCACGTCCCATTCCGGGAAGGGGTCCGGCAACCGGTCCCAGGGGGAACGGAACTCGTCCTCGGTCAACAGGCAGGAGCGCAGGGCGGCCTCCAGCGCCTCCCGCCGCAGGTCCTGACCGATGACGACCAGCTCCTGACGGGGACTGACCGGCTCGCTGTCCACGAGGTCCTCGGCGGTGTATCCGAGGGACGGTCCGTCGGCGGGATCCCAGACTCCAGCCGGCTCGAAGCGGGCGACCGGCCCGGCCTGGGACCACAGCCCCGTCATCCTGGGGCGGCTCGCCAGCCAGAAGAACCCCTTGGTACGCAGGATCCTGCCGTACCCGGCCCGCTCGAACCCGGAGGTGACCATCCCCCAGAGACGTTCGGGGTGGAAGGGCCGGTCGGAACGGAACACCAGGCTGGAGATGCCGTACTCCTCGGTCTCGGGCACGTGGTCGCCGTTGAGTTCGGAGACCCAGCCCGGGGCCCGGGAGGCTCGCTCCATGTCGAACAGGTCGGCCCCGACCAACTCGGCCGGAGACACCCGCCCGTGTCGGATCCGCAGGACCCGAGCCAGGGGGTTGAGCCGCCTGACCGCTGCCTCCACGCGGTCGACCTGGGCCTCGGTCACCAGATCGATCTTGTTGACCAGGATCAGGTCGGCGAACTCCACCTGGTCGACCAGCAGGTCGCTCACCGTCCGTTCGTCGTCCTCGTAGGCGTCCAGGCCGCGCTCGGCCAGGTCGTCGCCGGTGTCGAGTTCGCGCAGGAACCCCGTGGCGTCGACCACCGAGACCATGGTGTCCAGGCGCGTCCCTTCCAGGAGCGGGGTGCCGTCGGGCCCGGGCACGGCGAAGGTGGCCGCCACCGGCATGGGTTCGGAGATACCGCTCGACTCGATGAGGAGGTGGTCGAAGCGACCTCGCGCCGCGAGAGCGGCGACCTCCTCCAGCAGGTCGTCGCGCAGGGTGCAGCAGATGCAGCCGTTGGTCATCTCCACCAGCCGCTCCTCGGTCCGGGACAGGTGTCCCTCGCCCCTGACCAGGTCGGCGTCGATGTTGATCTCGCTCATGTCGTTGACGATCACCGCGACCCGCAGGCCGTCCAGATTCCCCAGAACGTGGTTGAGCAGGGTCGTCTTGCCCGCTCCCAGGAACCCGGAGAGCACGGTCACGGGGAGTGTCGTCGGAGCGTTCGTGCCCATGTCTTGCTCCTTCTTTCGGCGGACCGGAGGGGGCGGTTCCCGGAGGGGTCCTCCGCTCCGGGAACCGTGGGACCGCTCGGAACCTGCGGGTTCCGCGGCTACCAGCTGGACTTGGTGACTCCGGGGAGTTCACCGCGGTGAGCCATGTCCCGGAACCTGATCCGTGACACTCCGAACTTCCTCAGATGGGCGCGGGGGCGACCGTCGATCACGTCCCGGTTGCGGACCCGGGTCGCGCTGGCGTCCCGTGGTTGGCGCCTCAGTTCGGCGACGGCCGCGGCACGCTCGGCCTCACCGGTGTGCGGGCTCCTGATCAGGCGTTTGAGCTCGGCCCGCCGCTCGGCGTAACGTGCGACGATCGCCTTCCGCTGCTCGTTACGGGCGATCTTGCTCTTCTTGGCCATCAGACCCTCTCCCCTCGGGCGCGGATGTCGGCGACCACGCGTTCGATTCCGCGCGCGTCGATGACCCGCATGCCCTTGACGCTCAGCCGCAGCCTCACGAAGCGCTGCTCACTGGGAAGCCAGTAGCGCTTGTTCTGGATGTTGGGGTCGAACCGACGCTTGGTGCGTCGATGCGAATGGGATACGGAATTCCCGAAGGTCGGTGCCTTCCCGGTCACCTGGCAGACTCGGGCCATGGTCTTTTCTCCTTTTCCTTGAGGGCCGTGCTCGATCCGTTCCTCCGCTGTGCTGAGAACGGACGCGACGGCTCCGCATTCGGGTCGCGGCCTGACGCGGTCAGTTCTGCCTGGTCGAAGAGGGATAGGGCAGGAGGGCCATCTCGCGGGCGTTCTTGATCGCCGCCGCGATCAGCCGCTGTTGCCGTGCGGTGACACGGGTGACGCGGCGGCTGCGGATCTTGCCCTTCTCCGAGACGAACTTCCGCAGCAGGTTGGTGTCCTTGTAATCGACGTGGGTCGCTTCGCCCAGCGGATTGGCGAAGGAGCGCCTGCGCGGCGTCTGCTCGGTACGGCGCTTGCTCGGGGTCATGGTCACCCTTCTGAGAACTCGGCGAACGGGTCGTTCTGGAACTCCTGGCCGACTTCGGTCTCGGTGGCCAGACACGAGTCCAGGAGTGCGAGGAGGGACGCGGTGTCCATGCCGACACCGGTGAAGGACAGGTGTTGGCGACGGTCGCCCACGGTCGGGTCCCAGTCGAGGAGGGCCGTGGCACGCCGGTCCGGGGAGACCAGGTCCATCGCCGCCTCGGGCAGTGCGCTCAGCCAGGGGCCGCCGCTCTCCACCATGAGGAGGTCCTGGTGGGATTCCCAGACCAGGAGGGTGTCCGGCTGGCTGGCCAGCCAGAACCTTCCCCGGCCGCGAAGGGACGTCGCGACGATGCGTTCCAGGGCGTCGGAGAGCCTCTCCGGGTGCATCGGGCGCTTTCTCGTCCAGGTCACGGTGCTCACTCCCCGGGTCTCGTCATGGTCCAGGTAGTGGGCCCAGGCCGGGTTGAGACGTCGGTGCGCGGACTCCGGGTCGAACCGTTGGTCCAGGAAACCGGAGAGGTCGGCCCCCGAAGTGACGATCGCCGCGGCGGGGTTGAGCTGCCGCAGGAGGGCCCGGGCGTGGGAGTGACCCCCTTCCGTCGACAGGACCAGCACATTGGCGTACTCCACCTGCCGGTTGAGGACTTCGGCGACCGTGCGGGTGTCGTCCTGGGCGATGTCCATCCCGCGGTCGCCCAGTTCGTCCGGGCTGCCCACGTCGGAGGTGAGCCGGGACGTGTCGACCACCGTGGCGACGGAGGCCAGCCGGAGTTCCGGCCGCGCGGCGATGCTCTCCGCGATCGACCGGGGTTCCAGGCCCTCCCAGGAGTCCACGACGCACAGGTCGTGTCGACCGTCGGCCGCGTGGCGCAGGAGGAAGGGGAGGAGGTCCTCGCGCACCGTGCACGAGGCACAGGCGTGGTCGAGTTCCACCTGCTCGCTCCTGCTGGTGCCGGAGGGATCCCGCACCACGCGGCGCACGACTCCGTCACCGATGTCGCCCATGTCGTGGTGAACCGCGACCGACCGGGGGACGGTCCTGAGCAACTCGTCCACGGCCTCCGTGCGTGCCTCCGCGTGCAGGCCGGTGACCAGTGCGATGCGCATCGGGCGCTCCTCTCCTGGGCTCGCAGTAGTGAAAATGAAAACCGTTTCCATACTCTACACAGTCCGAGGGAGTGCCCGCTCCGGTGGGTGGGTCCGAGCGGATCGGTTCGGGGAGCGGCTGAGCGGATGCGGAGCACGGCGGCCACGAAGGGACACCGTCGGTCTGCTTCCTCGTGGCGAACGGACGGTTCCCAGGTGAGATCTCGTGCCCCTGGGGCGCCCCCTGAAGGTGATCCCTGAGCGGCCCCCGCGCGGTTCCCGTCGTTGAACGGGCCCCAGGGTGAGTGGGAGAACCACACCGTTCACCTCCTACACAAGGGAGGGAGCGGATGGTAGGAAGTTGACGCACAGGGCCTTCCTGATCCCCCAGCCGCCCGGAGGCATTCCATGAATCGCCGGTGGTCGATCCGTTCGCGCGCGAGTGCCCTCGTGGCCGCGGGTTCCGTCCTTCTCCTCGCCCTCACCCCGGTCGCGGGCGCCGCCGACACCCGCGACGACCCCCGGGAACGCACCGGGTTCAGCGAGACCGTCGAGATCCCTCCGCCCGGCTCCGTCCCGCGGGCCGACGATCCGGCTCCTCGATTGGAGACGTTCGACTCCGAGCGCCCGGTCGCCCCCGGCGTCACGCTGACCTCCTTCGACGCCTACGGGCCGGACGGCTACACGGGAACACCCACCTGGCTCCAGGCCGACCTGCTGACCACGGACCTGACCGGCGGTGTCAGCGTCGACTACCTCTTCCCCGGCCAGGTGACCGGTCGGGAGGCCCTGAGCACCCAGGCCGACCGGGTCGGCGCGGTCGCGGCGGTGAACGGCGACTTCTTCGACATCAACGCCTCCGGCGCGCCCCAGGGAGTGGCGGTCCAGAGCGGTGAACTCATCCAGTCGCCCATGACCAACGACTACCGGGAGTCCTCCGCCGTCTTCACCCCCGACGGGCTCGGCTCGATCGGTGAGGTGTTCTTCGAGGGCACCATCGAGCTGCCCGGCACCACCGCGTCGTTGGACGCGATCAACAAACCGGCGCTGGGCGCCGACGAGATCGCGGCGTTCACCCCGCTGTGGGGGTCCTACTGCCGCTGCCGTGTGGTCGAGGACGCCTCGGACACACGGGAGGTGGTCGTCACCGACGGGGTGGTCACGGAGGTCGTGGAGAACCCCCGTGAGGGGGAGATCCCCGAGGACGCCTTCGTCCTGGTCGGTCGTGAGGAGGGTGCGCGGGCCCTGGCCGACCTGGCGGTGGGTGATCCGGTCGGGATCGACTACGACGTGCGCGCCAGCGGTGACCAGGAGATCCACGCCGCCCTGAACGGCCGCCAGATGCTGGTTGTCGACGGCGAGGTGCGGCGGGGTTCGGCGGGCGACAACACCCCCGGCGCGCCGCGCATGGCGATCGGCTTCTCCGAGGACGGCTCGCGGATGTACCTGCTCAGCGTCGACGGTCGGCAGCCCTCGTTCGCGGCGGGCGTCGGCCTCGACGAGCTGGGCGAGATGATGGTCGAGGCCGGGGCGCACACCGCGGTCAACCTGGACGGCGGTGGATCGGCCACCATGGTGGCGCGCACCCCGGGCGCCGACGAGGTGCGGGTCGAGAACCGCCCCTCGGACGGAGAAGAACGACTCGTGCCCAACGGCCTGGGCCTGTTCGCCCCCGAGGGCAGCGGCAGGATCGACGGCTTCTGGGTGGAGACCAGGACCACCCCCGAACGCGCCGACGCCTCCGGATACGTCGCACCCGTGCGCACGGACCGGGTCTTCCCCGGACTCACGCGGACACTCACGGCCGCGGGCCACGACGAGACCTACGGGCCCGCCGAGGCGGTGCCGAACTGGCGGTCCGACGACAGCGGAGTCGGCGTGATGGACCGCGACGGCGTCTTCACGGCCAGGTCGGCCGGGACCGCCACCGTCACGGCCAGCAAGCTCCGGGCCAGGGGCGAGATCGACCTGACGGTCCTGGGCGAGCTGGCCAGGATCGAGACCACGCCCGAACGGGTGGGGCTGGCCGACGCGGAGGCCTCCGCCGTGGTCCAGGTGACCGGATACGACGCGGACGGGTTCGCGGCGCCGATCGAACCGGAGGACGTAGAGCTGACCGTCGACGAGAGCGTCGCGCGGGTCTCGGTGACCGAGGACGGACGCTTCGAGATCCGGGCCGCCACCGAGAGCGGTTCCACGCTCGCCACCGTGCGGGTCGGGGACGTCGAGACGACCATGGCGGTCACCGTGGGGCTGGAGGAGGTCGTCGTCGCCGACTTCGAGGACGCGGCCGACTGGACCTACTTCGGTGAGCGCGCGGACGGGGACGTCGCCGTGGCGGAGGGGCGCCAGGGCAAGGGCGTGCGCCTGACCTACGACTTCACGGCCTCGACCGGAACCCGTACCGGTGGCGTCCTGCCACCGGGGGAACGGGAGATCCCCGGCCAGCCGCAGGAGCTGCGCGCCTGGGTGCACTCCGAGGGCAACGGCGAGTGGGCCAGCCTCCAGGTCTGGGACGGTGCCGGGCAGCTGGTGCCCGCACTCCGGGCCGGATACCTGGACGAACCGGGGTGGCGACAGCTGGTTTTCACCGTCCCGCCGGGCACGCAGTACCCGCTGTCGCTCCGCCGTGTCTACTTCGCCGAGACCGAACCCGGGGCGAGCTATGAGGGCGAGGTGGTCATCGACGAGCTCACCGCCCTGGTTCCGCCGCCGATCGACGTCCCGCCCGCCGAACCGGTCGTCGATCCGGTGGTGGCTCCCGGCGCGACGGTGGCGGCCCAGGACTGGAGGTTCGCCGTCCTGTCGGACGCGCAGTTCGTCGCCCGCGACCCGGACAGCGAGATCGTCGCCTACACACGGCGGGCGCTCCGGGAGATCCGCGCCACTGACGCCGAGTTCCTCATCATCAACGGCGACTTCGTGGACGAGGCCGCACCGGAGGACCTCGAGCTGGCCCGTCGGATCCTCGACGAGGAGCTCGAAGGGGAGCTGCCCTACTACTACGTGCCGGGCAACCACGAGGTCTCCGAGGGGACACTGGACAACTTCCGGGAGGCGTTCGGTGACTCCCACCAGGTGGTCGACCACCACGGGACGAGGTTCGTCCTCCTGGACACGGCGCGTCTGTCCTACCAGGCCAGCGACTGGTCACAGCTGCGGCTGCTCCGGGAACAGCTGGACGCGGCGGCCGACGACCCCTCGGTGACGTCCGTCGTGGTCGCCCAGCACGTGCCCCTCCGCGACCCGCTGCCGACCCGGGCGAGCGAGCTGGCGGACCGCAAGGAGGCGGCCACCGTGGAGAACTGGCTGTCCGGATTCCGGGCCGAGACCGGCAAGGGCGCGGCCTTCATCGGCGCTCACGTGGGCGTGTTCCACGCCGACCGGGTCGACGGGGTGCCCTACGTCGTCAACGGCAACGTCGGCAAGAACCCCTCGGGCGGCCCCGCCGACGGCGGCTTCACCGGGTGGTCGCTGTGGGGCGTGAACACCGGCGGGCACGAGGAGGACTGGGTGGTGACCGAGTTGCGTCCCCACGTGGACGGGCTGGAGCTGGCCGCACCCGCCTCGGTCACCGTGGGAGAGCAGGCCGAGGTCACCGCGACGGTGGGCAACGACGGCACCTCGGTGCCGGTCGCCCCTCCGGTCAGCGCCGACTGGTTCGGCTCGGACGACGTGCACCTCGGTCCGGGCGACGACGCCGGGCCCGACCACGTCGCCGCGTTCGACCCCGCGACCGGACGGTTCACCGCCCTGGGGGAGGGGACCGTGGAGCTCGGCGTCACCGTGAACGGCGTCACCGAGCGGGTGAGCATCGCGCTCCGGCCCTGACGGCGACCTGGCGGTCGTGGTCCGGCGCGGAACGGCCCGGGGGCGGGAGCCCGGGCCGGGGCGCTCAACCGGTGCGGAGGATCAGGGCCAGGCGGGTGGTGCGGTCCGGGGCGAGCGTCTCGCGCACACCGGTCTCCAGGGCGCCGTCGGTGGCGTCGACCACGGACACGTGACGGGTCGTCCTGGTCAGGGCCGTGTACGCCTGCGGGCGGGACACCGGGACCTGGGGCGGGAAGACCGCCACTACGGCGGGCCAGCGGCTCCCGTGGGCCACGGCCACGCTCACCGCCCAGCCCGGGCGAAGGGCGGAGGGATCGGTGACGGTGACCCGGGTGCCGTCGGTCAGTTCGATCACGGCGCCCTCGGTCACCTCGCGCAGGTGACCGGTGTCGCCGGGGCCGTAGCCGGGACCCCCGGCGGTGAGCACCACGCGGTCGCCCACGTCGAAGCCGCCGTGTGCTCCCGGGCCGGGGTTGAGGCGCTCCTTGCAGGCGGCGTTGAGCGCGCGGGCACCGGCCGGGCCGTCCTCGCGGCAGGTGATGACCTGAACCTGGTCGGAGCCGATCCCCAGAGCCCGGGGGATGGAGTCGGTCACCAGTTGCGTGACGCGGTGGGCGGCCTCCTCGCCCGAGGCGGCCGGGACCCGCACGACCTCGCGGTCGGGCGCCTCCACCTCGGGCCAGTCGCCCTCGGCCACCGCGCGGGCGAGCACGGCCACGGGGGAGGGCTCGGCGTCGTCGGCCACGACCGCCACGTGCGCGGTTCGCGAGGCGGCCACGTCCACCACCACCCGGCCAGGGGTGGCGGAGGGGGCCTGGTCCGGGTCGGCCAGCAGCACCAGGTGGGCGTCGTCCACGCAGGCCGACACCAGGTCGGCCATCCGGGCCACGCCCAGGGACATCGACTCGCAGAGCACCACGATCCCCGCAGGGGCGGGTTCGCCGGACAGCAGGGCGGCCAGGGACACCGCGCGCACGGGCGGCTCTCCCGCGCCCAGCAGCCGGTCCAGGTCCGCGTTGACGGCGGCGGCGGTGGGTGCGGTGGGGGTCACCACCGCGATCCCCACCTGGCTCTCCCGCGCGATCGCGGCCAGGCAGAGCAGGGCCCGGGCGGTCTCGGCCTGGTCTCCGGGGCCGTGGTGCACCACGGTCACCGGGCGCATGGTGGCGGTGAGCAGCGCCTCCCGGGTGGTCTCGGAGATCGCCAGTCCGTGCTCGGTGGTGGCCGCAGCCAGGGTCTCCGCGGCGGTCATCGGGTCCATGATCGGCTCGCTGCCGCCGATCAGCCGGAGGAGCTGTTCCCCGAGCCGCTGTTCGGCGTGGCCGACGTCGTGGAGGGCGTAGTGGCGCTCGGGGTCGGGCAGGTCCGGTACCTCCGGGACGCCGCCCTCCTCGAAGTCGAAGTCGTCGTCCGCCTCGTCGCCGCCCTCGAACAGCGCGATCTCCTCGGCGGCGACCGCCGCCTCCAGCGCGGAGCGGGGGTCGGCGATCCCGAGCTGGCCGACCACCGTGGCCAGCCTCTTCTCCTCGATCGCGGTGTGGCCCCGGCGGGCGGCGGTGCGCAGCGTGTGTCCGACCAGGGCGCCCAGGCGGCGGGGGTCGTCGGGCCGCGCGGCCTCGCCCAGGTGCCTGCGGGCGCAGTAGTCGGCCTGCTCGACGGTCACCTCGGGCAGGCGCAGGAGCAGCCAGGGGTTGGCGTCCAGTTCGGCGGCGGGTCGGGGGCCCAGCGCGGACACCAGGCGTGGTGCCAGGGCGTGCGGGGCACCCATCCGGTCAAGGACGGCTAGGACCTTCTCGACAGCCTCGGACACCGGTTCCCCTCGTCAGGTGGTTCGTGGACTCGGAGGGAGCCTACCGACTCGCGGCGACACGCGGTGTCCGCCGTCCACAGGCTCACGTGTCCCGGGTCACCTGGAGGACGGCGGCGCAGGGGTCGGTGTCGGGGGAGGCCTCCTGCACGGCGGTGGCGGCCGCCGCCGCGGCGGTACGGAAGAGCGCTCGGGTGTCGGCGTCCAGGCCGCCCAACAGGCGTTCCTCCACGTGCTCGACCAGTTGGCTCGCTTTGGCCAGGACCTCGGAGCCGTGGTCGGTGGAGCACACCCGCCGCACCCGGCGGTCAGCCGGGTCGGCCCGGCGCCGGACCAGGTCGGCGGCCTCCAGGTCGTCGATGAGGTAGGTCATCACGCTGCGGTCGATGAGCAGGCGCTCGGCCAGCGCCGCCTGCGTGGGGGCGTCGCCTCGGGAGGCGGCGGCCAGCACGTGGTAGCCGCGGCTGCCGTGCGGGAGGTCGTCGAGGGCCGCCTCCACGTGCTCGTGCCAGCGGCGCAGCAGCACGGCCAGGGACCAGCCCAGGTTGTGGTCCCCGATGCCGGGGACGGGCTCCGGCGTGGTGGGTGTCATGGTCCGAGATTACCAGGAATAGGTGTTGGGTCAGATAAGTTGACCTGAACATCATTTGCACGACAAACGATCCCCGGGAGACCAGGCCATGCCCGACTACGGACACCCCCTGGAGTTCGGCACCTTCCTCACGCCGACCGCGCGGGACCCCGACCGCGTGGTCGGGCTCGCGGAACTCACCGAAGCCGCGGGGCTGGACCTGGCCACCTTCCAGGACCACCCCTACAACCCGGACTTCCTCGACACCTGGACCCTGTTGAGCTGGGTCGCCGCCCGCACCGAGCGCCTCCGTGTCTCCGGCAACGTGATCAACCTTCCCCTGCGCCCGCCCGCCGTCCTGGCCCGCGCCGCCGCCAGCCTCGACCGCCTCTCCCAGGGCCGCTTCGAGCTGGGACTCGGCGCGGGGGGCTTCTGGGACGCCATCGAGGCCATGGGTGGCGGACGCCGCACCCCCGGCCAGTCCGTGGACGCCCTCTCCGAGGCGATCGACCTCATCCGGGACGTCTGGGACACCGACGAACGGGGCGGGGTGCGCCGCCAGGGTGAGCACTACTCCGTCCACGGCATGAAGCGCGGCCCCGAGCCCGCCCACGACATCCGGATCTGGCTGGGCGCCTACAAGCCCCGCATGCTCCGCCTGGTCGGCGCCAAGGCCGACGGCTGGCTGCCCAGCCTCGGCTACGTCCAGCCCGAGGACCTGGCCGGGCTCAACGCGACCATCGACGACTCCGCGCGCGAGCACGGCCGCGACCCACGGCAGATCCGCCGTCTGCTCAACCTGACCGGCGCCGCCTTCTCCCC
This sequence comes from Nocardiopsis eucommiae, assembly GCF_965344335.1. Lineage (NCBI taxonomy): Bacteria > Bacillati > Actinomycetota > Actinomycetes > Streptosporangiales > Nocardiopsidaceae > Nocardiopsis > Nocardiopsis eucommiae. Next base: position 3,627 of record NZ_CBDRIY010000037.1, on the reverse strand, counting down.
GGCAAGCGGAGGCTTCCTCCAGGGCCCGCCGGAACAGTGGGTGGAAGAGCTGCTGCCCCTGGTCCTGGACCACGGGTTCGCCACGTTCGTGCTGCCCACCGACGACCCCCGCGCCATCGACACCTTCGGGCGGGAGGTGGCGCCCGTCCTGCGCGAGGCGGTCGAGCGCGAACGCGCCGGCGCCGGAACCCCCACCGGCCCCGCCCGCCCCGCCGCCGCCCTCACGGCTCGCCGTTCCGGCATCGACTACGACGCCGTCCCACACGGCCTGCGCGACACGGCGGTCGAACCCGGCGACCAGGGGTTCACGAAGGTCCGGCACGGATACATGCAGCGGGGCCGCCCCGGGCTCGTCCTCCGCCCGACCGCCCCCGACCAGGTGGTCGAGGCCCTGGCCTACGCCCTCGAGCAGGACGCGCCGCTCAACGTGCGCAGCGGCGGACACGGCATCAGCGGCCGCTCCACCAACGACGGCGGCGTGGTCCTCGACCTCGGCCGGATGAACGCGGTCGAGGTCCTGGACGCCGGATCCGGTCTCGTCCGGCTCGGCGCCGGCGCCCGCTGGGGCGAGGTCGGCTCCGTCCTGCACCAGCACGGCCTCGCGATCAGCTCCGGCGACCACGGCGGAGTGGGCGTCGGCGGGCTCGCCACCACCGGGGGCCTGGGGTACATGTCCCGCGCCCACGGGCTGACCATCGACCGCCTCACCGCCGTGGAGCTGGTCACCGCCGCCGGTGACCAGCTGAGGGTGGACGCCGAGCACCACCCCGACCTCTTCTGGGCGGTGCGCGGCGCCGGGGCCAACTTCGGCGTGGTCACCTCCGTGGAGGCGGTGGCGGCGCCGGTCCGGGACGTCGTCCTCGGTCAGTTCGCCTACGACGCCTCGGACACCGCGGCCTTCCTCCGGACCTGGGGAGAGGTGGCCGAGGCCGCGCCACGCGAGGTCACCGCGTTCCTCACCCTGGGACAGGCCCGGGGCGGCCAGGGACCCGTGGCGCAGGCCATGGTGGTGTTCGCGGGGGACGACACCGACGCCGCCGTCCGGGCCCTGGAACCCTTCCTCAAGGTCGGCCCGGTCCTGGACCAGCGCGCACAGGTCGCTCCCTACCCGGCGCTCCTGGTCGGGCACGCCGGTCCGCACGAGGGCGGCGGGACCCCGGTCGCCCGCTCGGCGCTGCTGGAACACGTGACCGACGAGTCCGCCGAGGCCATGACCCGCGCGCTCGCCACGGGTGACGCGTACTTCATGCAACTGCGCCAGGTCGGCGGGGCGGTCAACGACGTCGCGGCCGACGCCACCGCCTACCCGCACCGCACGGCCCAGTTCTCGCTGGCAGCCATGGGACGCAGCGCCGAACCCCTGGACCGCCGCTGGGCGGAGCTGGGCGAGGCGGCGCGGGGGCTCTACCTGAGCTTCGACACGCGCACCGGCCCCGAGGTCCTGGCCCAGGCCTTCCCCGAACCCGCGCTGGGACGCCTGCGGGCCCTCAAGGCCGTGTACGACCCGGACCACGTCTTCGACCAGAACTTCCCGATCCCACCCGGTACCTGAACCGGGCGCCGTGGGCCCGGGCCCTCAGCGCTCGGGTCCGGCGGTGGCGTCGTCCAGGGCGTCGCGGATCTTGGGCGGCAGGCGCACACTCTCCACGGACAGGATCTCCTCCAGTTGGGAGAGCGTGCGCGGGCCGACCACGGCGGCGGCCACCCCCTCCTGGTCGCGGGCCCAGCTCAGCGCCACCGCGAGCGGTGACACGCCCAGGCCCTCGGCGGCCGTGCACACCGACTCCACCACCCTGCGGCTGCGGTCGTCGAGGTAGGGCTCCACGTAGGGCGCCATGTGCGGGAAGGCGGCGCGCGAGTCCGCCGGGACCCCGTTGCGGTACTTCGCGCTGAGCACGCCCCGCCCGAGCGGGGACCAGGCGATCACGTGCGCCTCACTGGCCGCCGCGGCCGGGCGCAGCGCGTGGTCGGCGCCCCGGTTGAGCAGCGAGTACTCCGTGCCCGCGCTCACCAGCGGCACCCGTCCGGGCTGGGCGCGCTGCCAGGTCGCCAACGTGGCGAACTGCCAGGCCTTGAGGTCGCCCGTGCCCACGTAGCGGGCCTTGCCCGAGGCGACCGCCGTCTCCATCGCGGACAGCGTCTCCTCGGGTGGCGTACACGGGTCGAACACGTGCAGCTGCCACAGGTCCACGTAGTCCGTCTGGAGACGCCGCAGGGAGGCGTCCAGCGACGCCAGGAGGTGGCGCCGCGAGCCGTCCACCGGCCGGTACGCCTCCGGCGTGTGCCCGCTCTTGGTGGCCACCACCACGTCCTCGCGGCGCACCGTCCCGCGCAGGAGCCGCCCGAGGATCCGCTCGCTCTGGCCGCCCGTGTAGATGTCCGCCGTGTCCACGAGCGTGCCTCCCGCGTTCACGAACGCGGTGAGCTGCTGCCCGGCCTCCTCCTCGGAGGTGTCGTTTCCCCAGCTCATCGTGCCGAGGGCGGTACGAGACACCCAGAGCCCTGATCTGCCCACCTGTCGCTGTTCCATGCGGCGGAGATTACCGTGTTCATCGGAAGTAGGCCCTGGGTACATCTTCGCTGCGTACTGTCGGTGTGGGCCGGACCAGCGCCGACACGCGTCCTCTCGTCTCGCGGGCCGTCCGGGCCGACACCCCGTCCGGTTCGTGTCCGTGCCCCGAGGGGCCCGGACCCGTCACGAAAGTCCGTATCCGAGTGTCCATCTTCGAGGCGGTCGTTCTCGGCCTCATCCAAGGACTCACCGAGTTCCTGCCCGTGTCCTCAAGCGCCCACCTGCGCGTCTTCGCGGCCTTCTTCGGCTGGTCCGACCCGGGGGCGGCGTTCACCGCCGTCAGCCAGATCGGCACCGAACTGGCGGTGGTCGTGTACTTCCGCAAGCGGGTGTGGGCGATCATCTCCGTGTGGTGCGGATCCCTGGTCAACCGGAACCTGCGTGGCGACGTCAACGCCCGTATGGGCTGGTACATCATCCTCGCGACCATCCCCATCGGCGTCCTGGGCCTGCTCTTCGAGGACCAGATCGACGGAGTCTTCCGCGACCTGCGCCTCATCGCCCTCTCTCTCATCCTCTTCGGCCTCCTCCTGGGCGCCGTCGACCACTTCGCCCGCAAGCAGAACGAGCTGGAGGACCTCACCCTCGGCCGGGGCCTGACCTTCGGTCTGTTCCAGACCCTCGCGCTGATCCCCGGCGTCTCCCGTTCGGGCGCCACCATCACCGGCGGCCGTCTGCTCGGCTTCACCCGACCGGCCGCGGCCGAGTTCGCGTTCCTGCTCGCGATGCCCGCCGTGTTCGCCTCGGGCCTGTACAAGATGCTCGACATCGGCGGCAACGAGTACGCGGGCTGGGGCGCCACGATCGTCGGCACCCTGGTGGCGTTCGTGATCGGCTACGTGGTCATCGCCTGGCTGATGAGGTTCATCACCACGCACAGCTTCATGCCGTTCGTGTACTACCGCATCGCCCTGGGCGTGCTCATCATCGTGCTGGTCACCACCGGAGTGCTCTCCCCGCAGGGCGGAGCCGGGGTCGGATAGCCGCTCCCGCCCGCGCACAGTCCGGACGTCCCCGGCCGTTCCCCGCCTCGGGGGGGGGGAAACCCCCAGGGG
>NZ_CBDRIY010000036.1:0-67520 GCF_965344335.1 Nocardiopsis eucommiae | reverse complement strand
GGGGACCGGACGTGGAGGGAGGGGGGCGGGTGCCCGACCCCCCCCCCCCCTTCCGTGCCGCGCTCCGGCGGTCAGTCGCCGTTGACCCCCCGGGCCACCCGGGCGCCGATCTCCGGATCGATGTCGCTCCAGTACTTCAGGGCGCGCTGGAGGACGGCCAGGTCGTTGACCGCGCTCACGTGGCCCACGATGTTGGAGACCAGCCGGTCCCGGGCGGCGTCGTCCATGACGTCCCGGATCAGCGCGCGCGGCTGCGAGACGTCGTCGTCGTCCTCGCGCAGCCGGTAGGCCTCCCGCACCATCTCGGAGGCCTCCACCTTCCACCCGGCCGGTTCCACGCCCTGCTGGCGGTCCGCGTCGGGACCGCCGAAGGAGTTCGGGTGGTAGACCTGCCCGGTGTCGGGGGCGTAGTGGCGCATCGCCCCGTCCTTGCCGTAGGAGCGCACCGGCGCGTGCGGCCGGTTCGGCGGGAGCTCGTCGTAGTTCACCCCGATCCGGTAACGGTGGGTGTCCGGGTAGGAGAACATGCGGCCCAGCAGCATCTTGTCCGGGGAGGCACCGGTGCCCGGCACCATGTTGGACGGCTCGAAGGCGGCCTGCTCGATGTGGATGAAGTGGTTGTCGGCGTTGCGGTCCAGGGTCATCCGCCCGACCTCGATCAGCGGGTAGTCGCCCTTGGGCCACACCTTGGTGAGGTCGAAGGGGTTGTACCGGTAGCCCGCCGCCTCGTCGATCGGCATGATCTGCATGCTCAGCGTCCACGAGGGGTGGTCGCCGCGCTCGATCGCCTCGAACAGGTCGCGGCGGTGGTGGTCGGCGTCCTCACCCGCGATGCGGTCCGACTCCTCCTGGGTGAGGAAGTCGTTGCCCTGGTCGGTGCGGAAGTGGTACTTGACCCAGAACCGCTGGCCCTTGGCGTTGATCCACTGGTAGGTGTGCGAGCTGAACCCGTCCATGTTGCGCCAGGTCCGCGGGATGCCCCGGTCGCCCATGAGCCAGGTGACCTGGTGCGAGGTCTCCGGGGACAGCGACCAGAAGTCCCACTGCATGGTGTTGTCGCGCAGGCCGGTGCGCGGGTCGCGCTTCTGGGAGCGGATGAAGTCCTGGAACTTCTGGGGATCCCGGACGAAGAAGACCGGCGTGTTGTTGCCGACCATGTCGAAGTTGCCCTCGCGGGTGTAGAACTTCAGCGCGAACCCGCGCGGGTCGCGCCAGGTGTCCGGGCTGCCCATCTCACCCGCCACCGTGGAGAAACGGGCCAGCATCGGGGTCCGGCGCCCGGGCTGGAAGAGGTCGGCGCAGGTGTACTGGCTGACGTCGTTGGTCACCTGGAAGCTGCCGTAGGCACCGCTGCCCTTGGCGTGCACGACCCGCTCCGGCACCCGCTCGCGGTTGAAGTGCGCCATCTTCTCGACGAGGTAGGCGTCGTGGAGGACGATGGGGCCGTCGCTGCCCACACTCAGAGAGTGCTCGTCGCTGGGCGCGGGGATTCCCGCGTTGGTGGTGGTGCGCTCGGACTCCGGTCGTTTGTCGACCATGAACGATCTCCCCTTGTGGAAGTAGACGCGCGCGTCCCGGCTGTCGGGGCCGGGAGACTCGTGCGCGGGTCTACCCGAGGGCAGGTCAAGAGATGTGCCGCGGAGACTCAACTCACCCTTGGGGCGGGGCCTCGGCGCGCAGCGCCGCGGAGCCCATCCGCAGGAGCAGGGCGGACATCGCGCTCCGCGACAGCGGTCCCCGGCTGTGCGGAGTGGAGTTGAGCAGCCCGAACACGGCGTGCACCGAGGCCCGCAGGTCGGCGCGCGGGGACTCGGGGCGCAGCGCGGAGAGGACGGCCACCCACTCCTCCACGTAGCCGCGCTGGAGTCGGCGGACGCGGCGGCGGTCGTCGTCGGTGAGGTTGACCAGCTCGCGGTCGTGCACGGTGATGAGGTCGGGTTCCTCCAGGGAGAACTCGATGTGCCCGCGCAGGAGGGCCTCCAGCGCCTGCTCGGGGCCGTCCGCGCCGGTGACGAGTGCGCGCCCGCGCCGGGCGAGGCGTTCGCTGACGTCCACCAGGACCTCACCGAGCAGCGCCTCCTTGCCCGGGAAGTGCCGGTAGAGCGCGGGCCCGGTGGTGCCGACGGCGCGCCCGAGGTCGTCGATGGTCACGCCCCGGTAGCCGTGCGCGGCGAAGAGCCGGGCCGCCGCGCCCAGGATCGCCGTTCTCCGCTCGCCCGTGGGCCGCTGCCCCTGGGGTGCCGTCGCCATCCGACCACCTCTCCCCGCCCGTCCGCGTCGGTCCGACCCACCCGGACCCTGGACACCCATGTTAGTAGTTACTAACATCACTCCTGTTAGTGAGCATTAACATCCCTCCACGAGAGGACACCATGAGCAGGGCACCTGTGCTCGGTTCGGCGGTCGACACCGCCGGTCCCGCGTTCGCCGCCAACGACGCCGCGAACCGCGCGCTCGCGCTGGAGCTGCGGGGGCGGATCGCGACCGCGGCCCTCGGCGGCCCCGAGAAGACCAGGGCGCGCCACGTCGAGCGCGGCAAGCTCCTCCCCCGCGACCGCGTCGACCTCCTCCTGGACCCCGGTTCCCCGTTCCTGGAGATCGCCCCGCTGGCCGCCTACGGCCTCTACGGCCGGGACGGCCAGGACGCCCCCGGAGCCGGGATGATCGCCGGGATCGGCCGCGTGGCCGGACGGCCCACCGTCGTGGTGGCCAACGACGCCACCGTCAAGGGCGGCAGCTACTACCCGATGACGGTCAAGAAGCACCTGCGCGCCCAGGAGGTGGCGCTGCACAACCGCCTCCCCTGCGTCTACCTGGCCGACTCCGGCGGGGCCTTCCTGCCCATGCAGGACGACGTCTTCCCGGACCGCGAGCACTTCGGCCGGATCTTCTACAACCAGGCCACCATGTCCCGGGCGGGCATCCCGCAGATCGCGGCGGTCCTGGGCTCGTGCACGGCGGGCGGCGCGTACGTCCCGGCGATGAGCGACGAGGCGGTGATCGTCCGCGAGCAGGGCACGATCTTCCTCGGCGGCCCGCCCCTGGTGAAGGCGGCCACCGGCGAGGTCGTCACCGCCGAGGAACTGGGCGGGGGCGACCTGCACTCGCGCGTCTCCGGCGTCACCGACCACCTCGCGGACGACGACGCCGACGCCCTCACGAAGGTGCGGCGGATCGTCGACACCCTCGGCCCGACGGACCCCCCGGCCTGGGAGACGCGCGCCCCGCGCCCGCCCGTGCTCGACCCCGGTGAGCTCTACGGGGTGGTCCCCGCCGACACCCGCACCCCCTACGACGTGCGCGAGGCCATCGGACGCGTCGTGGACGGCAGCGAGTTCACCGAGTTCAAGTCCGAGTACGGCACCACCCTGGTCACCGGGTTCGCGCACGTCAACGGCCACCCGGTGGGGATCGTCGCCAACAACGGCATCCTGTTCGCGGAGTCGGCCCTCAAGGGCGCCCACTTCATCGAACTGTGCGACCGCCGCTCCATCCCGCTGGTCTTCCTCCAGAACATCTCCGGGTTCATGGTCGGCCGCGACTACGAGGCGGGCGGCATCGCCAAGCACGGCGCGAAGATGGTCACCGCCGTGGCCTGCGCCCGCGTCCCCAAGTTCACCGTGGTGATCGGCGGGTCCTTCGGCGCGGGCAACTACTCGATGTGCGGCCGCGCCTATTCCCCCCGCTTCCTGTGGATGTGGCCCAACGCCCGCATCTCGGTGATGGGCGGGGAACAGGCCGCCTCGGTGCTGTCCACCGTGCGCCGCGACCAGATGGCGGCGCGCGGCGAGGAGTGGCCGGTCGAGGACGAGGAGGCCTTCAAGGCGCCCATCCGCGACCAGTACGAGGAACAGGGCAGCCCGTACTACTCCACCGCGCGTCTGTGGGACGACGGGGTCATCGACCCCGCCGACACCCGCGACGTGCTCGCCATGGCCCTGTCCGCCGCCCGCCACGCGCCCCTGGAGCCGGTCGGCTACGGCGTCTTCCGGATGTGAGGAACCCTTGACCACCACACCACACACCACCGCGCCGCGCGGGGGCGTCACACGCGTCCTGGTCGCGAACCGGGGCGAGATCGCGCTGCGCGTCATCCGCACCCTGCGCCGCATGGGCGTCAGCCCGGCCGCCGTGTACACCGACGCCGACTCCGGCGCCCCGCACACCCTCGCCGCCGACGTGGCGCTGCGGGTGGACCACTATCTCGACGCCGAGGGGATCGTCGCCCTGGCCCTGGAGTGCGGGGCCACCGGAGTGCACCCCGGATACGGGTTCCTGTCCGAGAACGCCGGGTTCGCCCGGGCCTGCGTGGACGCCGGGCTGGTCTTCGTGGGCCCGCCCGCCTCCGCGATCGAGGCCATGGGAGACAAGATCCGCGCCAAGGACACCGTGGCCGCCGCGGGCGTACCGGTGCTGAGCGGGTTCACCGAGAAGCCCGGCCAGCCCATGGACGACGGCGATCTGGCGCGCGCGGCCGAGGAGACGGGCTACCCGCTGCTGATCAAGCCCTCCGCCGGGGGCGGTGGCAAGGGCATGCGCGAGGTGCGCTCCGCCGACACCCTCGCGGCGGACGCGGCCGCCGCACGCCGCGAGGCACTGGCCTCCTTCGGTGACGCCACCCTGCTCGTGGAGAAGCTGGTCCAGCGGCCGCGCCACATCGAGGTACAGGTCCTGGCCGACGGCCACGGCAACGTCCTGCACCTGGGCGAGCGCGAGTGCAGCCTCCAGCGCCGCCACCAGAAGGTGGTGGAGGAGGCCCCCTCCCCGCTGCTCACCGAGGAACAGCGCTCCGCCATGGGCGAGGCCGCCGTGGCCGCCGCCCGCTCCTGCGGATACGTGGGCGCGGGCACGGTGGAGTTCATCGCGGAGACCGGCCCCGACGGCGCACTGTCCTACTCCTTCCTGGAGATGAACACGCGTCTTCAGGTGGAGCACCCCGTCACCGAGGAGGTCGTGGCCGTGCGCGGCGAGCGCGGCGTGGACCTGGTGGAGCTCCAGGTGCGCGTGGCCTACGGGGAGGCGCTGCCCTTCGCGCAGGAGGACGTCTCGTGGATCGGGCACGCCGTCGAGTCCCGGGTCTACGCCGAGGACGCCGACCGGGGCTTCCTGCCCTCGGGCGGTCCGATCCTCCTCCTGGAGGAGCCCTCCGGACCCCACGTGCGCGTGGACTCGGGGATCGCCCAGGGCGGGTCGGTCACCTCGGACTTCGACCCCATGCTGGCCAAGGTCATCACCTGGGGGGCGGACCGGGGCGAAGCCCTGCGGCGGATGGACGGGGCCCTGGCCGCCCACACCCTTCTGGGCTGCGTGACCAACACCGCCTACCTGCGGCGCCTGCTGCGCCACCCCCGGGTGGTCGCCGGCGACCTGAGCACCGACCTCATCGCCACCGACCCCCCGGCGGGTGCCCCCGACCACCTCCCCGCCGTGTACACGGCGGCCGCCCTGGACCACCAGCTGGACCTGGAGGGTCCGCCTGACCCCGACCGGTTCGCCGTCCCGGACGGCTGGCGGATGGGCGGCCCGGCCTGGACACCGTGGCGCCTGCGCGCGCCCGGACACGAGGCCACCGTGGTGCGGGTGCGGCGGGACGGCACCGCCGGGCACTACCTGGTCCGGCTCGGGGACGACGCCCCCGTCGCCCTGCGGGCCCACCGCTCGGCCGACGGGACCCGGCTCACCGTCACCGACTCCACCGGCACCGTCACCTACGCCCGCGCCGACGACCCCGGCACCGACCACCGCTGGCTGGGGTTGGGCGGCGCCGCCTGGGGCCTGCACGAGGAACCCGTGGCCGCCGCGCTGCGCGAGGACGACGCCGCCGCCGACGGCACGGTGCGCAGCCCCATGCCCGGCACGGTGCTCGACGTCCCGGTCGCGGTGGGCCAGGCGGTCACCGCCGGGACCACGCTCGCCGTGGTCGAGGCGATGAAGATGGAGCACTCCGTGCCCTCACCCGTCGACGGGACCGTCGCCTCCGTGGCGGTCCGCCCCGGGGTGTCGGTGCCCATGGACGCCGTCCTGGTCACCGTCGAACCCCTCTCCGCGTCGGCCGGGGAACCGGCCGACGCCCCGACCACCCCCGAGGAGCAGCGATGAACCGCCACGAACTCTCGACCGAGCACGACGACCTCCGCGCCGCCGTGGAGACCTTCGCCCAGACCGAGGTCGCACCGGTGATCGGCGACTTCTACGAGCGGGGCGCCTTCCCGTACGACATCGTCGCCAAGATGGGCCAGATGGGCCTGTTCGGGCTGCCGTTCCCCGAGGAGCACGGCGGCATGGGCGGCGACTACTTCGCCCTGTGTCTGGCCCTGGAGGAGCTGGCCCGGGTGGACTCCTCCGTGGCCATCACCCTCGAGGCCGGGGTGTCGCTGGGCGCGATGCCGATCCACCGCTTCGGCACGGAGGAGCAGAAGAAGACCTACCTGCCCCGGCTCACCTCGGGCGAGGCCCTGGGCGCCTTCGGACTGACCGAACCGGACGGCGGCTCCGACGCCGGGGCGACCAGGACCACGGCCCGCTTGGAGGACGGCGAGTGGGTGATCAACGGGACCAAGTCGTTCATCACCAACTCGGGGACTGACATCACCGCACTGGTCACCGTGACCGCCGTGACGGGCCGCCGCGAGGACGGACGGCCGGAGATCTCGTCGATCCTCGTGCCCAGCGGGACGCCCGGCTTCTCCGTGGGCCAGAAGTACTCCAAGGTCGGCTGGAACGCCTCGGACACCAACGAGCTGGTCTTCGAGGACTGCCGGGTTCCCGAGGCCAACCTGGTCGGTGAGCGCGGCCGGGGCTACGCCCAGTTCCTGCGGATCCTGGACGAGGGCCGCATCGCCATCGCGGCGCTCTCCGTGGGCCTGGCGCAGGGCTGCGTGGACGAGAGCGTGCGCTACGCCCACCAGCGGCAGGCTTTCGGGAACAGCATCGGCCGGTACCAGGCGATCCAGTTCAAGATCGCGGAGATGGAGGCCCGCGCGTACGGCGCCCGCCTGGCCTACTACGACGCGGCCTCGCGGATGCTCGCCGGTGAGCCCTTCAAGAAGGAGGCGGCCATCGCGAAGCTGATCGCCTCCAACGCGGCGATGGACAACGCCCGCGACGCCACGCAGGTCTTCGGCGGCTACGGCTTCATGAACGACTACGCCGTGGGCCGCTTCTACCGGGACGCCAAGATCCTGGAGATCGGCGAGGGCACCAGCGAGGTGCAGAAGATGCTCATCGCCCGCGAGCTCGGCCTGCCCGCGTAGGCCACCCCGACCCGCGGCCCCGGAGACAACGGCGTCCCCGGGGCCGCGTCACGTCTGGGCCCGAACCTTTCGGGGGCCGGGCGCGTCAACCGTGCTGGAGCCCCTTCGTGTGTGACCACCCCGTCACTGGGAGAATGGGGCCGCATCGGACCCCCTACCCCCCGAGGTTTCGACACCGTGACACCCCCTTCCTCCGTCGGCTCCCCGCCTTCCGGGCCGGCCCCGCCGCCCCCCACCGCCGGGGGCCGCCGGGCCCGTGTCCTCGGGCGTGAGGCGCGGGATGGGTAGGCCCGGCCCGGTCGTGCGGCCCCTGGGCGCGCACGACCCCGCGCGCCTGGGCCCGCACCGCCTGGTCGGACGGCTGGGGTCCGGGGGGATGGGCACCGTCTACCTCGCGCGTCCCCGGTTCGGTTCCCCCGTCGCGGTCAAGGCCGTGCACCCCGAGTTGGCGGACGAACCCGAGTTCCGGTCGCGGTTCGCCAGGGAGGTCGCCACTCTGAGCCGGGTCCGCAGCCCGTTCGTCCCCGCCTTCGCGGGCGCCGATCCCCAGGCGGAGGTCCCCTGGCTGGCCACCGCGTACGTGGACGGACCCACGCTCAGGGAACAGGTGGAGCGGGTCGGTCCCCTGCGCGGCGCCGCCCTGACCGGGCTCGCCGCCGGGATGGCCTCCGCCCTGGCCGACATCCACGCCGCCGGGATCGTCCACCGCGACCTCAAGCCGAGCAACGTCATCCTCTCCCCCGACGGTCCGAGGGTCCTGGACTTCGGTATCGCCCGCACCCTGGACGGCACCGCCCACCCCGGGCTCGCGGGGGTGATGGGAACCCCGGGCTGGATCGCCCCCGAACGCTTCCGGGGCGCGCCCGCCACGGCCGCCTCGGACGTGTTCGCCTGGGGCCAGCTGACCGCCTACGCGGCGACCGGCCGCAACCCCTTCGGACCGGGGAGCTCCGAGACCGCCGTGCGGCGGGTGTTGCGCGGTGAGGCCGCCCTGGACGGCGTGCCCCCGGAACTGCTGTCACTGGTGCGCGCGTCCGTGAGCCCCCTCCCGGGGTACCGGCCCGCCCCGCACGAGATCCTGCGTGCCCTGGGCGACGGGCGCGGACTGCCGGCCGCGGGGGCGGTGGCCCTCCGGGTCACGCGTAACGGGTGCTCCTCCCCCGGTCCCGTGGTCGGCGGCGCGCCACGGCACCGCCGGGTCCTGCGCCGGGGTGCCGCCGCCCTGACGGTGGCCGTGGTCGTCACGGCGGGCGCGGTCGTGGGCGTGCGGCACGGCGGAGCGGAACCCGAGCGGATCGGTATGTCCGGGGTGGGCGGTGCCGGAGACGTGGCGCCCCGGGCTGGCGACTGGCCCCCTCCGGAAGCGACCGACACGGCGACCGGCGCCGGACGCCGCAGCGTGGTGGTGCTCGGGAGCGGCGGCCCCGGCGGGCGGAGCCACCGGGCCGAGTTCACCCTGGGGGCTCCCGGAGGCTCAATCATCCGGGTCTCGCCCCCCGAGCGCTCCCCTTCCGGCGCACTGGTCCTCCACGGCGAGGTCGTCGCCCCGGAGGCCGGGGACGCGTACGGGATCTCCGAGGAACGGTTCAGCGTCCTCACCGAGGGCGGGGAGTACTCCCCCAGCCGTGTCCGAACCGAGGGGGCCGACGACGCGGGTGTCCGCTTCTCCGTGGGCTTCGAGGGCGCCCCGGCGACCGGCCTCCTCGTCGTCCACGGGAGCGATCGAGGCGGGGAGGTGGACGAGGCCCCGTCGGTCGGGGTCTGCTACAGCGTGTCCGACGCGGAGTTCTCCGTCGACTACGCACGGTGCACCTGAGCTCCGTGGCGGCCGCCGCCGGAACCTGGTTCTCCGGAGAACCCGCTGGCCGGTTCCGGACACGCCTTCGCCCACGCGCCCGGGAGGGTGCGGGGCCGTGAGGGTCGCGGCGCACCCCCGGGGCCTGCGGGGCCGCTCCCGGCACCCGTCCCGACCGTGTTTCCGTGCGTTCGGGCCGTACGCGGCCCCGGCCCCGGAGGTCCCGCCCGTGGTGGCTCCGGGACACCGGGAAGCCTCGGTCACGGAGCGTGCGCGGATCCGAGCGGACGGGAGTACCGGCCCAAGGGGTGACAAGGGCCGTCCATCGGCACAGAATGGAGCCAGACGGCCGGTGCGGGCCCCTGAACCTCGGGCTCGCGGAGACCCGGCCCGCCACGGCGGGCCCGCCTCGGGTCCCCCGGTCCCTCACCTTTTCCCCACCGGAGGAGACACCGGATGGAAGGCGCACTCTCCCTGATCGCCCTGGTCGCCGTCGTGGTGTCGGCCGGGGCCATCACGGTGGCCGCGCACTTTCGCAAGGAACGGGTCACCGAGCTCCAGGGGTGGGCCCGCGGACACGGATGGCACTACACCGAGCACCATCCGCGTCCCCTGGAGGAGGCGATCCTCCCGGCCGCCCTGCACGGCCGCGACCCGCGCGTGCGACACGTGCTCACCGGTCGGCGCGGCACCCACCTGGTCACCATGTTCGAGCTCACCCACGCCGATTCGAACGCGCGGCGAGGCGCCGGGAGCCCCCGGCACACCCACCGCGTCGTGGCCGTGCACACCCCGGGTCCCGGCGCCGACCTGGAGATCCGACGACGCGACCTGGCCCGCACCGTCTCCCTCGACGCCAGCGGCGGCCCGGAGGAGGTCCGCGCGGCGTTCGCGGAGGCCTTCCGCACCGTCGGCTCCGACGACCGCTTCCGGGAGGCGGTCCTGGACCACGACACCGTCTCCTGGCTGCTGTCCGACTGCCGGTCGCGTTCCTTCCCGGTGCGCTTCACCGGCGGCCACGCCCTGACCTGGGCGACCCTGCGCCTGGACCCCGACCGTGCCCTCGCGGCGGCGGACTACCTGATCGATCTGGTGAGCCGGGTCCCCGCCCGGGCCTGGGCGCGCGACACCGCCGGCTCCTGAACCGCACCACGCGCCCCGGCCCGGCCGTGTGCGCCGCCCCCGAGGGTGCGTCGGTGTCGGAAGGGGCCGATAAAATCCGGCGTACCCCAACGCACAAGGAGCAGTACCCCATGAGCGACCCCAACGCCACGCACCGCATCTCGCGCGCGGACCTGTTCCGCGACGACGAGGAGGAGACCACCCCGGACCCCGACGCCACCGCGCAGATCTCCCGTGAGGACCTCTTCAAGGACGGGCCGAAGGACGCGAAGAGCCCGCGTGAGCGCGACTGACCGACCCCTCCCCGCCACGACGGAGCGCCCGCCCCCACACGGGGGACGGGCGCTCCTCTCGTCCTCGGGGCGCGCACGCCCTGGCGCGGCCCCTACGGGCGGCGCTCGCGGACGGCGGCGACGATCTCCGCCACCGCCTCGTCCACGGGCACACCGTTGTTCTGGGAGCCGTCGCGGTAGCGGAAGGAGACCGCTTCCTTGCTGATGTCCTCGTCACCGGCCAGCAGCATGAAGGGGACCTTCTGCTTCTGGGCGTTGCGGATCTTCTTCTGCATCCGGTCGTCACTGGCGTCGACCTCGACCCGGATCCCCTCCGCGCGCAGCTTGGCGGCGACCTCCTGGAGGTAGGGGACGTGCTCGTCCGCGATGGGGATGCCCACCGCCTGCACCGGGGCCAGCCACGCGGGGAACGCTCCGGCGTAGTGCTCCAGCAGGACGGCGAAGAACCGCTCGATGGAGCCGAACAGGGCGCGGTGGATCATCACCGGGCGCTGACGGGAACCGTCGGCGGCGGTGTACTCCAGGTCGAAGCGCTCGGGCAGGTTGAAGTCCAGCTGGATGGTGGACATCTGCCAGGTGCGGCCGATGGCGTCCCTGGCCTGCACGGAGATCTTGGGGCCGTAGAAGGCGGCGCCGCCCGGGTCCAGGACCAGTTCGAGCCCCTGCTTCTCGGCGGCCTGACGCAGGGTGTCGGTGGCCTCCTCCCAGCTGGCGTCGTCACCGACGTACTTCTCCGGGTCCTTGGTGGACAGCTCCAGGTAGAAGTCCTCCAGGCCGTAGTCGCGCAGGAGCTCCAGCACGAAGGTGAGCAGCGAGTCGAGCTCGTCCGCCATCTGCTCACGGGTGCAGTAGATGTGCGCGTCGTCCTGGGTGAAGCCCCGGGCCCGGGTCAGGCCGTGCACCACACCGGACTTCTCGTACCGGTACACCGTGCCGAACTCGAACATGCGCAGCGGCAGCTCGCGGTAGGAACGCCCGCGCGCGTCGAAGATCAGGTTGTGCATCGGGCAGTTCATCGGCTTCAGGTAGTAGTCCTGACCGCCGTCGAGCTGCATGGGGGGGTACATGCCCTCCGCGTACCAGTCCAGGTGGCCCGACTTCTCGAACAGGGCGCTCTTGGTGGCGTGCGGCGAGTAGACGAACTCGTACCCGCTCTCCTCGTGGCGCTTGCGGGAGTAGTCCTCCATCACCCGGCGGATGATGCCGCCACGGGGGTGGAAGACGGCCAGGCCGGAGCCGATCTCGTCCGGGATGGAGAAGAGGTCGAGCTCGGAGCCGAGCTTGCGGTGGTCCCGCTTCTCGGCCTCCTCCAGGAAGGCCAGGTACTCCTTGAGCCGGTCCTTGGTCTCCCAGGCGGTGCCGTAGACGCGCTGGAGCTGCGGGTTGGTCTCCTTGCCGCGCCAGTAGGCGGCGGCGGTGCGCATGAGCTTGAAGGCCGGGATCACCTTGGTGGTGGGGATGTGCGGCCCACGGCACAGGTCCTTCCAGCACAGCTCGCCGGTGCGCGGGTGGACGTTGTCGTAGATCGTGAGCTCACCGGCGCCGACCTCGGCGGACGCGCCCTCGGCGGCCTCGGCCGCGCCGCCCTTGAGACCGATCAGCTCCAGCTTGTACGGCTCGGTGGCCAGTTCGGCGCGGGCGTCGTCGTCGGAGACGGCGCGGCGGTCGAACCGCTGCCCCTGCTTGATGATCTGCTGCATCTTCTTCTCGATGCTCTTGAGATCGGCGGGGGTGAAGGGCTCGGCGACGTCGAAGTCGTAGTAGAAGCCGTTCTCGACGGGCGGGCCGATGCCGAGCTTGGCCTCCGGGAAGAGCTCCTGGACGGCCTGGGCGAGGACGTGCGCGGTGGAGTGGCGCAGGATCGCCCGCCCCTCCTCGGAGTCGATCGCGATCGGCTCGACGACGTCGCCGTCGGAGAGCTCCCGGGCGAGGTCGCGGGGCTCACCGTTGACCAGGGCGGCGATCACGGTCCTGCCGTCCGCCTCCAGCGCCTGGCCCGCGGTGGTCGTGGCCGCCACCGCACGCGGGGTTCCGGCGAGGGTGATGTGCAGCTCAGACGCGGCGGACACGGTGACTCCTAGGGATTTACGTCGATGTCGTGGACGCGAACCCGCCCGCGTGGGTGCGCGGACGCAGGTGTTTCGCACCCCCGATGCTATCGGCTCCGGGAGGGGGGTGCTTCTGGTTGTCCACAGGGGCCCGGCCGATCCGACGGGTGCGCCGGAAACAACGCCCAGGGGCGAAACAGTCGTGATTCGGTCGTGGAATTCGGCCGCACGACTGGTCGTGGGCGCAGAGGCGAAGAGACCGCCGACCCACCCTCTGACGAGGACGAACCCGTGCACACCGGAAGGTTCTGTCATGGATCATCACGTTTTCCGGGGTTTCTCCACAGCCGTCGGAGGAACCATTGATCCGACCCGCGAGATCGGTGAGAATCAGCAGACATCCGATCACGACGACCCAGCCCGACCCGAAAGCACCAGTCGCATCGACCGAATACTGTGAGCGCATGTCACCGAGCCCACCGAGCGGGCCACCGGCCCCGGAGACATCCCCCACTCGCCATGCCCGTGTACGACGGTGGAGGCGCCTGCGCGCACGGCTCCGCCTGTTCCGCAGACGCATGCACACCCACCCGGCCCTGCACCTCCCGTGGCGCGTCCTGGTCGGAACCGTGGGCACCGTCGTCATCCTGGCCGGGGTCGTCATGTTGGTCGTCCCCGGGCCCGGGATCGCCTCGATCCTCCTCGGACTCCTGATCCTCAGCACCGAGTTCCGCTGGGCGCACCGGCTGCTGAGGCCCGCCCGGGTGTGGACCCGCCGGGGCGAGAGGTGGGCGCTGAGGACCAGGGAACAGCTCCTGGAGCGCCGCCGCGAGCGCAGGGCCGCCAGGGCCGCGCGCCGTGGACGCGCCGCTCCCCCGGACTGACCCCCGAATGGGTGCGGACCTTTCCGGGACCACACCACCTCCGAAACCCGCACGGGGACGCATACGCGCACGTTGCCCGAGCTTGACCCGACCAAAACAAAAAAAGAGGGGCCCGGTTCGTGTGATACGAACCGGGCCCCTCCGCACTGTGGGCGATACTGGACTCGAACCAGTGACCTCATCGGTGTGAACGATGCGCTCTAGCCAACTGAGCTAATCGCCCCTGTGTGCCGCTCTGTCCGGCCTCGTCGGCCTGACAAGAAAAACTCTAGCGCATCTCCGGGAGTGTTCGACGCACACAAACCCGCCCAGCGGGCACGAAGTCACGTGATCGAGGTCACATATGCTGGTCAACGGGTTCCCACGAGGCTCCCCGGTCAGCCATGATCCCCGCAATGAGTAGGAGTTCCCGCCCCCGTGGCCCCTCCCTTCGTGACCGCGGATCGACCTCCGCGTGACACGGGCCACTCATCATGGGGAAATCTTTGGTTTCCCCTGGTCATTACAGTGACGAAGGATCGTGGTGCCGCCAGGCGGCGCGCTGGCCCCGCTGGGCGGGCAGCGAGATCTCCGGTCCCACCGACCAAGAAAGTTCCCGTACTCACGTCATAGTCCGCGGACAGCCGCGTAGGAGCGAGTGAGGCGGCAACCGGCCCGCGCCCCAGGACTCTGGGCCGGACGAGAAAAGGTTTGGCGAACATGAACAGTAGCGACACCACTGCCACCGCCGAGCTGGGCCTGCGACTCGTGGTCCCGGAGCGCACCGCGGTTCCCCTGGTCGCGCGACTCGACTACAGCGCTGACGACCCGTACGCGATCCGCGTCGCGTTCCACACCGGCGAGGACAACCCCGTCGAGTGGATCTTCGCGCGCGAGCTCCTCACCGTGGGCATCGTCCGCCCCGTCGGTGAGGGCGACGTCCGCGTGTGGCCCTCCAAGGACGAGAGCGGCGACCGCTCGGTCAGCATCGCGCTGTCCTCGCCCTTCGGCCAGGCCGAGTTCGACACCCAGGTCTCACCGCTGGCGGAGTTCCTCCACCGCACCTACGAGATCGTCCCGGCGGGCCAGGAGGGCCAGTTCGTGGACCTCGACGAGGAGATCCAGCAGCACCTCCACTCCTAGGGAGCACCCAGGGGTCGGGAACGAAGAGGACGGCGCCGGGGCGCCGTCCTCCGTCATGCCGTCACGGGTCGATGTCGGCCGCGGAGCGCTCCGCGAACACCGCCATCGCCTTCCTCGTGACCGGCCCCGGCTCCGCCGACACCTGGCGTCCGTCGATGTCGAGGATCGCCTGGACGTCACGGCCGGTGGAGGTCAGGAAGGCCTCGGAGATCTCGGGGAGCCGCTCCATAGGGACGTCCTCCTCGTCCCCGCCGAACCACTCCAGGACGAGTTCACGGGTGATGCCCGCCAGCGGACCGGCCGAGAGCGGCGGGGTGACCAGCCGGTCGTCGAGCACCACGAAGACGTTGCTGCCGGTGCCCTCGCACAGGTTGCCCGCGATGTTGCGGAAGACCGCCTCGCTCGCACCCCGTTCCCGCGCGTACGCGAGCGCGCGCACGTTGTCCGCGTAGGACGTGGTCTTCAGCCCGGCGAGCGCGCCGAACTCGTTGCGGGGCCAGGGGGCCAGGGCCACCTTCGTCGAGGGGGCGATCCCGGGGAAGGGGCCCAGCGCCACGATGGCGGTCTGCTCGCCCTGACCCCGGTCCGATCCCAGTGGCCCGACCCCGTCGGTGACGGTGATGCGCACCCGGGCGTCGGTCATCTCGGGGTTGGCGGCCACCGCCCGGGCGACGCCGTCCGCGATCAGCTCCAGGTCCGGCTCGTCCATGCCCAGCCCCCGAGCGGAACGGGCCAGCCGCTTCAGGTGGCGGGTGAGCGCGAACGGCCGCCCGTTCTGCGCGCGCACCGTCTCGAAGACGCCGTCTCCGACGGTGATCCCGTGGTCGGCCACGGGGATCAGTGCGTCCCTCTCGTCCAGCACGGCGCCGCGACCGTGACCGGCACCCGCGATCCACACCCTCATACCAACCCCCACACGTTCTCTGGGCCCCTGGTCGGGCCGGTGACACCCCGAATCCTGCCACTTCCGCGCCCCGTCCCGCCGGGCGATGCCCTACCCCCCGGGGAGGGGCCTGACAAGGCCTCTGTCCGGCACCGGCCGCCGGTCCGGTGGCGCGACGGGTTTTGGCAGGGTGTCAACGCAGGTCACAGCCCCCGTTTCGGGGCGGTGGACCACCCGGAAACGATGGCTTGTGCCGGACAGATAAGTTACGAATGACTATCATCTGGGCAACGCTTATGCGGGACCGGTGGCAGCGTCCTCCCCTGCCGGTACACGCGTGCCCCCTCGCCCACGACCGCACCAGACACAGCGAAGAGAGACATGACCCCACCGAGCACCGCCCGCGGCGAACTCAGCTGGCTGCTGGACGACCTCCTCACCCGCGCCTCGGGCACCCAACACGCCATCGTCCTGTCCACGGACGGGCTCCTCATGGCCACCTCCAGCGGGCTCGACCGGCCCGCCGCCGAACACCTCTCGGCGATCGCCTCCGGGCTGCACAGTCTCGCGGGAGGGGCCAGCAAGCAGTTCTCCGCCGGGAACATCCGCCAGAGCATCATCGAGATGGACCGGGCCTTCCTCTTCGTGGCCGCCGCGGGCGAGGGCGCCTGCATGGCCCTGATGTCCGACGCCGACAGCGACGTGGGCCTGATCGCCTACGAGATGAACAAGGTGATCGAGCGGGTCGGCCAGTACCTGTCCGCCCCTCCGCGCCCCGACATGCCGTCCTCCCCCGCACACGTGGAGAAGTAGCTCCTGCCGCCGGGGCGGGCCGGTCCGGCCTGCCACGGCAGGGCGCGAAAGCCCCTGGGGAAGACGATTTCGCACTTCCCCGGAACTTCCGCTAGAGTTCCTAACGCAGCGAGGGACGCGGCACCGGGAAGCCCCGGAGGCCCGCCGACACACTCGCCGCGCGGACGTGGCTCAGCTGGTAGAGCATCACCTTGCCAAGGTGAGGGTCGCGGGTTCGAATCCCGTCGTCCGCTCGAGACGATTCGCCTTGTGCCTCCCCAGGTGGCACAATCGGATCGGGTTCGGGGCAACACCCCGGGCACACGCGGACGTGGCTCAGCTGGTAGAGCATCACCTTGCCAAGGTGAGGGTCGCGGGTTCGAATCCCGTCGTCCGCTCGGAGTAAGGCACGCATGGGTGCCACGCGGCTCCCCGTGCTTGCATGCCGGAGTGGCCGAGTGGTTGAGGCAAGGGACTGCAAATCCCTGCACACGGGTTCGATTCCCGTCTCCGGCTCCACGCGCACCACATTTCCATAAGGGCGATTAGCTCAGTTGGCTAGAGCACTACCTCGACACGGTAGGGGTCACAGGTTCGAGTCCTGTATCGCCCACATCAGGCGAAAGCGGGTTCCCACGGGAACCCGCTTTCGTCGTTTCCACGGTGGCGCCCACCCAGCATCGGTGCCCCACCGAACAACCGATCCCGTCGATGAGAGCGCCCACGCCCTGTCTCCACCGCTCTACGGCCACCTTGGAGTTCGCACTTCTTCCTCTCCAGAGTGACCAGCTCGTAGACGCGCTTCATCCCCGGGATGGTGTGCCCCGACCGGGAGGCCCTGGCGACTTCGGGGGCCTCGGCCAGCCCGGTCCGGTGCGAACGCCGCCCCGCGTCGGTGAACCTCATCATCTCGGCCAGGGCAGATCGCAACCAAGCAACTCACTGGGGCGATGAGGACGCCCAGCAGCTCCAGGCCGTCCAGGCCCAGGCTCGGTTGCTACCCCTCGTAGGGGCGATGAGGACTCACCGCGTTGGGGACACGTGGGCCCAACGCGGCATGTTGCTACCCCTCGTAGGGGCGATGAGGACCGGTCAACGCCCTCGGGTACAGCCCGCGCCTGGTGGTGTTGCTACCCCTCGTAGGGGCGATGAGGACGCGCGGTTCTGGCCACGCCCGGGCCGGAGTAGTGGTTGCTACCCCTCGTAGGGGCGATGAGGACCTGGGTGGACGGGCGCGTCGACTACGGCCAGTACTCGTTGCTACCCCTCGTAGGGGCGATGAGGACCGAGGAAGAGGTCGCCGCGATCTGGGCCGACTCCCGGTTGCTACCCCTCGTAGGGGCGATGAGGACCCGGATCGTGGTCCCCGAGTCCACCGCCCCGCACCCGTTGCTACCCCTCGTAGGGGCGATGAGGACTGGTCGCCGCAGCACTCGGACGCCGCACCCCCGACCCGTTGCTACCCCTCGTAGGGGCGATGAGGACCCGGGCAGGCGATCCCGGCCGGGTCCGTGCCCCGCTGTTGCTACCCCTCGTAGGGGCGATGAGGACATGGCGGCCGCCCGCCTGTGGCGTGCCGCCCCCACCGTTGCTACCCCTCGTAGGGGCGATGAGGACCCCGCAGTCCTCGCACACCGTCCACTCCCCTATCGTTGCTACCCCTCGTAGGGGCGATGAGGACTGGAAGCGGCCGGGTTCTCCCCGGTGGATGACCCGTTGCTACCCCTCGTAGGGGCGATGAGGACCTGTATCTGTCCTTCCTGTGGTTGGCCCGCAACAAGTTGCTACCCCTCGTAGGGGCGATGAGGACGTCGTCCAGGGGGCGGTCGAAGACGTCGGCCTTGTGTTGCTACCCCTCGTAGGGGCGATCAGGACGTGCTGGCGCAGGTCGCGGACGAACTGCTGCTCCTGTTGCTACCCCTCGTAGGGGCGATCAGGACTCTGGAGTCGGTGGAGGACCTGCTCCACCGCACCAGTTGCTACCCCTCGTAGGGGCGATCAGGACCTGATGGCGGACATCCGCAGGGCCGGAGAATCCGGGTTGCTACCCCTCGTAGGGGCGATCAGGACTGGGAAGACGGCCTCGGGGAAGAGATGGCCCGGATGTTGCTACCCCTCGTAGGGGCGATCAGGACCCGAGAGTAAAGCCGCAGGTCCAAGCTCCACAGCGCGAGCCCGAAGGCCACTTTTTTCAGCGACCCTCCGGTAGTGCAGCAGAAGCCGGTGCGCCGCTGAAAACCGACACCTCGTCACCAGCATCGCCCTCTCACAGAATGTCACTCGGCTCGGGTTTGGCGATCCCCCACGCCAGCCGCTGCGGCACCACCCCCGGCGGGAACGTGTAGACCAGAACGTGATCGTATCCATCATCGATGACATCCTTGACGGCACGCTCGAAGCGTTTGATCTGCGCAGGGCTCAACTGCCCTTCGAAGACGCTGCGCTGCACGTGGTGCAGGTACAAGCGACAGGTCCGCAGGATCTGCGGGTTGCGTTCGGCAGCGGTGTCGTAAACGACCACGACGTGCACGTGTGCTTCACCACCAGATCCGGAAGGGCTTGTAGGTATCGCCTTCCAAACAGGCCCGGGTCACTTTGAGGGCCTCCAGGTACAGCAGTTCGTCGTAGGCCACCGGTCGTTTGAGCTCGCGGTGGTTGACGGTGGTCGCGAACTCGTCGCGGACCGCGGCAACGACCAGTTTGCGGCCTGTGTCACTGAGCATGGCCTGGTTGGAGTCGATGTCGAAGTGGTGTGGTTTGAGCTGGTTGCGCGTAGCCATGCGCAACAGCAGACGTTCGGAGAACATCGGCTTGAACATCTCAGCCAGGTCCAGGGCGAGGGAGTGCCGTTGGCGTTCCATCGTCCTGTGCAGGAAGGCGATACCGCTGTGGAGTGGGGTCAGACGCAGCGCGGTCACGGTGCGGGCGTAGACGATGCCGTTGGCGTAGCTGATGAAGGCGTTTCCGGCGTTCTTGGGCGGGCGGCGACTGCGTCCGTGCAGTTGCAGCCAGTCAGGGAGTTTGGTGTCCAGAACTTCCCAGGCCGAGCGACGGAAGTTGCCCTCCAATCCCATGAGCGAGGCAGTGTCGGGTGCGTCCCCGGCTTTGCTCTTGAGAACTGTGTAGGGGGCTTTGAGCAGGGGCCGGTCGATGATGCGGCGCACGTTGAAGGCGGTGGCGCGCACGATGTCGCGGGCGATGGGTATGGCCCGCTCAGGGTCGGTGGCTAGTGCCACCTGGGCGATGACGGTTTCTCCGGAGGTGGCGGTGTCAGCGGCGGTCAGGGATCCGGTGTAGTCGCCGTAGTAGCTGAGCAGGTGCACGTTGATGTGGTGCTGGTTGAGCAGGCTCACCACGGAGGTGTTGACGTCGACGGGTTTGCAGGCGATCAGGTCGCGCACATCAGTGATGGGGATGCGTACGTGTTCGCCGTGTTCGCGTTCGATGACCAGGGACTGGTCCTTGCGTCGGATGCGACAGCTCGTGGTGAGCCAGTAGGTGCGGGCTGCGGTCGGCATCACTGGCTCCAGCAGTAGTCGAAGTAGCTACATCCCCGGCATCGGGTGCGGGCCAGCCTGGGCGGTGAGAGGGGTTGGGCGACGGTGGTGCGCACCTGGGCGATGTCTGAGCGGGCTCGTTCGTCCCAGGTGGATTCGTATGGCATGCGTTGGGTGCGGCGGGTTTTGGGGTAGCGCAGGATCGCGCCCTGGGCGTCGACACCGACGAGGCGGAGCCGGTAGCAGTAGTGGATGGCCTGGGCCTCGTCGGCCGAGCTGGGGCGCGAGGAGGATTTGGTCTCGTGTACCCACAGGTTCCCGTCGAGGTCGTCCAGGCGTGCCGAGCCCAGGTCGACGGGGTGGGCTCGGCGGTAGGAGGTGTCGTGGACGGCTTCACCGAGCTGGACGGTGGCGCTGGTGGCCTCGGGGCGGAAGCCGCGGGCGAACAGCCAGAGTTGGCGTGGGCAGTGGTGGAGGTACTTGACGTGGACGCCGCCGACGTCCTCGGCGCTGATCACAGGAGCACCCCGGGCTGGTAGGTGTTGCCCGCGTTGCCGGGCGGGTGGATGGCGATCAGACCGCGGTCCGCTTCGTATTCGGCGTCGATGACCAGGACGTTGAGGGTGTGGTCCCAGGTGCCCAACGCTCGGGCGTAGTGCGGCAGCGGGATCAGGTACTGGGAGGCCAGCAATTTGCCCGTGCCGCGTTCCTCTCCGGGGGAGGTGTTCTGGAGGGCGTCTTTGTAGTCCTTGCGGTCCTTGGCGAGGATGCCTTCGACGCCGTCGAACATCTCGTCGAAGGCCTTCGAGAGAACTGTGGTGTCGTTGAGTGGCTCGTCGAAGGCCAGGAACTGGTCGCGGAAGAGCTCTTGGGAGGCGTCGGTGTGGTCCTGCCACCTCTTGCCCCAGGGGCCGTTGTAGATGTCGTCGAGCCAGGCGGTGAACAGCTGCTCGTCGAGTTCGCCATCCTGGTGACGGACCAGGATGTCCCAGCCCAGCTGGGTGGGTTCGGCGTCGTAGACCTTGTCAGCGCAGTCGGGGCCGGACTTGCCTCTGGGGGCGTAGTGGGGGCGGTGGACGACGACCGGCGCCGGGTGCTCGAGGGCCGCGACGCGGTTGACACGGCCGAAGCGCTGCAGCAGTGCTTCCAGGGGTGCGGCGGAGGTGTGCAGGACGTCGAAGTCGACGTCCAAGGACACCTCGACGACCTGGGTGGCTACCAGCAGCCCGGGTTGGCGGGGTGTGGTGCGGGTGCCGAACCGCTCTCGGATGGCCTCCTCGATCCGGTTGCGGTCGCCGGTCTTGAAGCGCGAGTGCAGGAGGAGGGCCGCGTCCTCGCCATGGAGTTCTCGGGCGAGCGGCGCGAGTTGGTCGTACAGGTACCAGGCGTCAGCGACGTTGTTGGCGATGACGGCCACGCTGTGTCCCGCGCGCAGTGAGCTCGTGATCTCTTCGATGCTGGCGGGGCCGGTGAGGTGTTCCGCGCGCAGGTGCAGTCGGTGGCGGCGCGGCCAGGTGTGGTCGCTGTCGGGTTCGACCAGTTGGACCTTGTGGTCTGGCCCCAGGGCCGCACGGATGGTCTCCAGGAGTCGGTCGGGCAGGGTCGCGGACAGAACGGCGATGCGCCCGCCCAGGCGGACCCACAGTTCCATCATGGCCAGGATCATGCCGAGGCGGCGGGGCTCGTAGGCGTGGAGTTCGTCGAAGACGAACGTGGAGTTGGCGCTGTCCAGGAGGGTGGAGGAGTGCGCGGTGCCGCCCAGGGCCCCGCGCAGGAGCTGGTAGGGGGTGGTGACACGCACGAGTTCGCGGAACAGGCGGCTGGCGTTGGCCTGAGCCACCGCGCGCGAGGCGTGCTGCCGGTCGGTTCGGGTTCGGTCAGCCTGGGTGGTGTCGCAGGTGGCGGTGGACAGGTAGAAGCTCGCGGCACGGGAGTGGACGACGCCGACCTGATCGTGGCCGAGGTCCTCACGTAGGCGTGTGGCCATGGCGTTGATGGAGGCCAGGTAGGGCAGGGCGTAGAACAGGCGGGGTGTGCCTCCCGTTTCGTGTCCTGAGTGCTGGGTGTGGGTGGTGGCCCACAGCAGAGCGGCTTCGGTCTTGCCCTGGCCGGTGGGGGCGCGCAGCACCATGTGGGTGGTCGTGGTGTGCGCCTGTTCCTGGTGCGCGTAGGTGTGGGCACCTTTGGCCTTCAAGGTCGAGCGCAGCTGTGTGGGGTAGTCGACGCTGGTCAAGGGGTGGTCGGTGAGGAGGTGGCCGTGAGCCGAGGCGACGTGGTCGGCCAGGGTGATGGCTCCTTGGAGCAGGAGGGCGCTCAGGCCGGCCGCCTCATCAGGGCTCTGCCCGCGTTCCCAGTGCGTGAGGATGCGGTTCAACAATCGGTGCCCGGCCTGGGCCAGCTCCTGGGGGGTGACCTCCTGCGGAACGGGGACGTCGGCGGCCCGGGCCAGCCAGATGGCCAGAGCGTTGGCCGAAGTGGAGTCCACGGGGGCGAAGTGGTCGTGGAAGTCCTCGGGGCAGATCAGGGAGCGAGCTTCGTTGCGGATGGACCCCTCTCCCCCGGCCAGGGGGCGGTGGTGGGTCACGACGCCCAGGCCGATCCGGGTGCGTTCGTCTTCGGGGAGATGGGCCAGGACGTGTTCGACGAAGGCAAGGGAGTAGATCTCGTGTCGCTTGCCCCAGGGTTGTGTGGGTGGGGGGTTGCCCACCATGGTCTGGAAGCCGTCGGGGACCTTGCCCGCGTCGTGGAACAGGCAGGCGAGCCTGGCCCGGTTCCAGAACTGGCAGTCGGTCTCGGGAAGGGGGCCGATGCGTGAGTGCAGCGTGTCCAAGGCTCGGGTGGTGGCTTGCAGATGGGTGGTCAGCGCCTCCCCCTGTTGGGGAGGCTGGGCGCGTTTGTCGGCGCTCTTGGCCCAGATGTGGGCCAGCTCAACAGGCTTGCTGGAACCGGCGTTGGGGTGGACGGGGGCTAGGGGGACGACCGCTTGACCATCACTGGTGTGCCACGGGGAGTCGATGTGGGCGCGGCTCCCTTGGGAGGCGTAGCGGTAGGTGCCCCACTGGATACGGGAGCGGTCAGCGCTGATGGAGTGCGGCATCCGCAACTGCATCCCTGACGTGGACGCCTCGGCGGGCAGCAGGGCGTGGCCCTGGGTGCCCTGCCCAGGGTGCAGGGTGACGCGACGGGTGTGGGCCGAGGCCAGGTCCTGGCTGCGGCCCAGCCGTAGCGGCCAGACCGGGCGGCGCAGCGCCCGCTCCCACAGGTCCAGGTGGTCCAGTACCCACAGGGTGAGGGTGGTGCGGGCGAGGAACTCGTGGTCCTTCGGTGTGGGGGCGGGCTTCTTGCCCGCTTTGGCCAGAGGGTGGAAGGTCTCCAGGTCCACGCCCTTGCCCTGGGCCGTGAAGGCCATGGCGAAGCGGGCGTCGGGGGGCATGCGGTCCCAGCCGCCCACCGCGGCGGCCAGCAGGCCAGCGACGGTGGACGGCGGCGGGCAGGGCAGAGTGACCTGAACCCCCGAGTACAGGGGGTTGCGAAACGAAGCCACCGGAGCGTCGATGGTGATCTGGAGTGCGCTGGTCATACGGTCGCGTCCTCGAACCAGGCGTCGCGCTGCCCCGCCTCGATCTCCTTGGCCAGCGCCCCCAGCACGGTACGGGGGTGGTCGATCACCACCCGACCAGCGGTGATCTCCTCGGCCAGGTCCTGACGAGCTTGGTCACGCTGAGCCCCCAGGAACCCGGGCGCCCAACCGATGTGTACAGGACCATCCAGCTCATCGGACCAGGCCCGCAGCTCCTCGGCGAAGACCACCGTGTCGAAGAATGCCCCCTGTGGCCCGGCGGCCAGCACACGGGTGAAGGGGTTGTTGCCGCCCTTGAGCGGGGCCAACAGTACGAAGGAGGGGGCCCGGTCGCCGTAGTGGAGGGCCCGGCTGGCCCCGCCCTGAACCTGGGCCAGGGTGCGCAGCAAGACGGCGGCGCGGCGGCGGCGCTCCTGGATCGGCAGGCGCAACGACTCGACGCCGCGCAGCACATACTCGCTGGCACCGGCCTCGACCGCTGCATCGGCCGAGGCCGGGGAAAGCGCCTTGCGCAGCCCGCCGCCGTCCTGTTCGAACGTACCCACCCGGGGCAGGTCCACCAACATGTCAGCGGCCATCTCGGCGGTGTAGTGCTCGTGTTCGTGGATGACCGGGTCGGCGTCGGCCGGGAAGCCGCGGCTCATCGTGCCGAAGTCGGCCACGATGCGCTTGGCTGGCAGCGCCACCAGGGTGCCGGTGGCGAGCACGGTGTCGCGCTGGTAGTTGCCCTGTTTGGTGGCGACCATGTAGCCGAACAGGTCATCGTCGAGGTACAGGTCCGGGCGCCCGTCGGTGTAGGCCTGCTGCTTCTTGCCGGTGCCCGAGCGGGTGACCGGGGAGCGCTTCTCGGCCAGGGGCAGGGAGTCACGCCACCAGCGGCGGAAGGCCTGGGCGGAGATGTAGGGGACGCGTTCGCCGCGGCCGATGGTCAGGTATTTGACCTTGGACATGTTGTCCTCGCCACGACCGTTGTTGGGGGCGCCGGCGGTGATGTCCAGGGCGATCTTGCCCACGAGGTAGGTCATGCGTCGTTCTCCGCTTCCAGGTCGGTTTCGGTGATGAGGTCGTCGGTGCTCACGTCGTCGTGGTCGTGTCCGCGCCAGGAGGGCTTGAGTTCGTGCAGGTGGTTGAGGACCCCGATGAACAACAGGTCCCGGTGGAGGAAGACCCGGTCCTCGGCGTCGAAGAGCAGCCGCCACTGGCGCTGGGTGATGAAGGGGGCCGCTTCCTGGGTGCGCAGGGTCCGGTCGACGGACTGGCGCTGCAACCAGGCACGCAGGGTCGTGA
This sequence comes from Nocardiopsis eucommiae, assembly GCF_965344335.1. Lineage (NCBI taxonomy): Bacteria > Bacillati > Actinomycetota > Actinomycetes > Streptosporangiales > Nocardiopsidaceae > Nocardiopsis > Nocardiopsis eucommiae. The sequence goes on along the minus strand of NZ_CBDRIY010000036.1, from coordinate 42,964 downwards.
GCTTCTTGCGTGCCTGGAGGAACTTCTTCAGTTCCTTGTCGTCGTCGGTGTTGAGGACAGCGGCGATGCGTGCGGCGAGTTGGTCGATCTGGTCCATGTCGGTGGAAGACACCTGGAGCACCTTCGTGGCGTAGTCGGAACAGGTGGCGGACAGCAGAGGGGTCTGGGCGCAGATACCGCCCTTGCTCAGGGCGCGTTCGCGTAGGAAGTGGGAGACGGTGGGGATGACCCTCTCGGGGAGGTCGAACAGGTTGCGGGCGAGCATGGAGCGGCCGGGGACCTTTTCCCACCGGTGAGCGCGTCCCAACCAGTGAAGGGACGGTTTGGGCAGGTCGCTGATCCACGCGGTGGCGGGCTGGTCCATGGCGTGCACGGCCAGGTCCTGCTCCTTGTTGCTGTTGGTGAACACCATGAGCTCCACGCCGTCGGTGACGCGCTCCTCGTATCCGCGCACTCGGCCCAGCGCCACGAGTTGGCGAGCGTAGGAGGGGCGGGTTCCGGCGGGTGCGCCGGTGACGGCGTGGCGGCGGGTCTGGTCGACCTGGAACTTGGTCAGTGCCCACAGCAGGTCGTCGTCCCAGGTGTGCAGTGCGGTGGCGCGCCCGCCCCAGATCGAGCATCCGTAGGGCAGGGCGTAGAAGCTGAGCAGGCAACCCCGGCAGAGGGCCATCCCCTCATGCGTGGGGATGGTGGTGTTCCGGTAGGAAGAGCTCTCCATCAGCGGGACGTCGACCTTGCCGTAGAACCCACAGGCCGACTGATCACACAGGACGCACCGGGCATCCACCACCATGTCGTTTTCGGGCAGGTGCCGCCAAGCAGTCAGGTTGTCTTCGAGCCCTTGCCCCAAGAGGGATTTGCGGTTGGTGGTGTTGATCGGGCAGTTGGGCCAGAACAAGTAGCTGGCGCCGAGCCAGAAACCGTGAGGACCTTTGCTGTCCGCGATTTCGGTGGTCCGCGCCAAGTCTCGGGTCATGTTCGTGTTCGCGGCCCGCAGTTCCTCTTCGGTCAACTCCACCGGGTGAGTGAGCTGCTTCAGGTTCTTTCGGGTCCGATGTACGAGGCTGGACAGGGCGAAGGCGCCGATCCGCTGAAAGGGGTGCGCGGTCAGGTGCACCCTGAGCCCGGTGGCGGTCGCGGTGGCGGTGGTGCTCATGCGATCACCCATCCGAACCCGGCCGAGTTGGCCTGACCCAGTCCCCAACTCCAAATGCACTGCAGGGTCTCGGGAGCACCGTGGATCTCCGCTTCGATTGCCGCACCGGGTTTGTGCCCCTGACTGACGGCGAAACTGCGTTTGGGGCCCACCCAGGTGATGGCTTGCACCGAAACATCGGGGTCGACACCGATCGTTAGCGCTTTGCGGCGCAGGTTCCCTTCGAAGTAGGCAGGGAACTCGGGCTCTGTCGGCAGTACCCAGGCCTGGCGCGTGGTGCGCTCGCCGTGCTCGTTGTGCCCGGAGCCCTTCATCACCACAGGGGTAGAGGTCCGCATCACTGCCTTACCGGAGGCGAAGTTCGGTGGGGCGATGACATCGACGCCCTGAACCCGCAGCGCCGTGCCGCCCCAGTCCAACAGGTGCTCTCGGGCCAGGCCCTTGGCCAGACCTTCGACGAGCTCCGGGACCGGGCTGGTGAACTCCACAGTTCCCGTTCCACCGGCGGAGTAGCGACCGCGTCTCCGGGAGGCGGACGGGAAGGTAGGGGCGCTGTGGCCGAAGGGAACCATGCCGGTTTCCCCCCAACCACGTTCATGCAACCGGGCTCCGAGCTCCGGCGCTCCGAAGGAGAGCAGTTCATAGACCAGGCCCCGACCTGGGCGCAGCACTTCTCTCCACTCAAGAGACGGGGCCCTGGTGTGAACCGCTACGCGAAGACGCACCGGCGACCTCCTTACACAACATCAGATGACAAGGCCTCACAGTAGAAACCGCCTCCGACAAAAGAGGCCTCAGATCGGCAAGATGGCCGACCAAGGCCAAATAACGCGTTTCCGTTACACCAGATGAGGAGAACTGGTAAGAGCACCGAGAACCGTAAACACGTTCGACAACGAGTGGCTCAAAAATGCTCAAAGGAAACCCGACATAAGCCGTCCCCCTCCGGGGCAATGAGGACGGTGTTGCACGGCCGCCAGGTCCGTGGCCTGGCGGCGTTGCCACCCCTCATAGGGGTGATGGGACGCCCAGGCCGGGGTGATGGTAGCGCTGCACACGGTGTTGCTACCCCTCGTAGGGGCGATAAGGACATCGACGACGTGGTCTCAGGGGACGCCGTCTACATGTTGCTACCCCTCGTAGGGGCGATAAGGACAGGTGGTGGTGGATGACCAGTCGGTCAGGTGCCCGGGTTGCTACCCCTCGTAGGGGCGATGAGGACGGTCAAGGGCGCCCGCCTGCTGGCCACCACCAACCCGTTGCTACCCCTCGTAGGGGTGATGAGGACGCGTTCCACGCCGCCACGATGTGGTCGGCGTCCTGTTGCTACCCCTCGTAGGAGTGATGAGGACACCGTGACCCGTCCGAAGGACATCGGCACTGCTGCGTTGCTACCCCTCGTAGGGGCGATGAGGACCGCACCGGCGCCGCCCTGGGCCGGGGCTTCGCCATGTTGCTACCCCTCGTAGGGGCGATGAGGACCACCATCGACGCGGTCCAGGGCCGTGCATAGGTGTCGTTGCTACCCCTCGTAGGGGCGATGAGGACGTCGAGGGGGTGCTCACCGTGCCTGGTGTGGACCCGTTGCTACCCCTCGCAGGGGCGATGAGGACGTCTGCTCCTGGCCGAGGACCACGGAGGCGCCAGCGTGTTGCTACCCCTCGTAGGGGCGATGAGGACGCGAACTGCCCCGGCGGCGCCCCGGTGACGGCCTGTTGCTACCCCTCGTAGGGGCGATGAGGACCGGAACCGTCTGGCCAAGCGGGCGCAGATCGTGGCGTTGCTACCCCTCGTAGGGGCGATGAGGACGACCACACCCTCACCCCCGCCCAGCGCGCCGCCATGTTGCTACCCCTCGTAGGGGCGATGAGGACGGCCTCGAACGCCCGGTGCCGGTACACGCTGAGTCGTTGCTACCCCTCGTAGGGGCGATGAGGACCCGACGGTAAAGCCGCAGGTCGAAGGTCCGCAGCGAAGACTCTGGAGTCGCATTTTTCAGCGACCCTCAGGTAACGCAGCAGAGCCCGGCGTGGCGCTGAAAAACCTTCGTCCTCGATCACACTGGCCATCCAACACCATCACACTGACACCCACTAGTCGCGCCCTCGATCTTCCTTTCCGTAGCAAGAATCTCTTGCCCCTCCATCCCCCTTCACGGCGAGTCCGGAGACGAACCAGCCGCTGGCGAGGGCCATGGTCTACGGGTGACGCTACGCGACACAGAACGGCATCCGATTCGGATGGTGGAGGACGCAACGACACGAACGGGCACAGTCTGATACGGGACCTTCGTGCTTCTCATCCGACGGCTCTGGATTACATCAGGAGGTTCCAGAAACCGAGATCCTCGAATCACCCATTAATGCGCCACCTCATCGCACCGCTTCACGTACCGAATCCGGTGGAGTCCTGGTATGTAGGTGCGTGCGACGCTCATCGAGCGCACCGGACTCGTCGGCAGGCACTTCGTTGCGCAGCCGCAGGCCGCGCTCCTTGACCAGTCGACCCCAGCGTTCTTTCCGACCAAAGCGGTCAGCGATCTGCGCACCGGTGGGCAGCGCCCCCAGCACGCCTTCTCGGTCCAACGCCCATCGCCAGGCCCGAGCTTGAAACGGCGTCAACGACTCCATTCGCCCAGCCTTGGGGTGGTCACTACTCCGAAGGACATCGAGCCGGGTCGGCTGTCGCGATACGGACTCGGCTTCGATCTTCTCCTCAGACTTGGTCGCTCCAGTCGGTACTGGTGTCTGCTCAGCGGCTGCGGACGCAGTGCGCACGCGCTGCGCGGTGGTGCGGAACTCTCGCATGAGCAGCTCGTACGCACCGATCAACGCAAACGATGGCCAGGCGTGAATGATCCTCGACCACATCGTGGGATCTGCGACAGCGACGTTCGCTGCCAGAGAAGCGGCGGAGCCGATGATCAGCAGGCTCCAGGGCAGAAAGCCACCCTTGCGGCCGTGGCGAGCATCGCTGAGTAGCGTCATGCTCGCGCCCACGATCATGCCGTCGACAGAGAGCGGGAACAGAGCCGCTCTCCACGGAGGTTCGCCGTGGCGCAGGGCGAGTTCGTACATGTGCGAGTAAGACACCACCGCGGCGATGCCCGCGAGCAGAAGCACGGCGGCGATGGTCACTGCTCGTGACCAACGGGAGGACTCCATCACGATCACTTCTTTCGTGTGACCGAGAGACCTTCGCGGCGGTCGAGTCGCCGGGGTTGGGAGGTGGGAGACCACTGTCTCCCACCTCCCGCTGGGAGATTCTTGGGAGACGCGAACGTCCCCCAACGGCTCCCAACCGCCTTGAAGGTCTCTCAACGGAACCCTCTGAACTGGGTGGATGCTTGTTTGCGCAGGTCGCCGCGACGCCGGAACTACCTCGACACGGTAGGGGTCACAGGTTCGAGTCCTGTATCGCCCACATCAGGCGAAAGCGGGTTCCCACGGGAACCCGCTTTCGTTGTTTCCACGGTGGCGCCCTCCCGAACAGCCGATCCTGTCGGCCCTTCGAGGGTGGCCGCCCCCGATGAAGCGGTTCGCCTGCGTGGTCAGGACCTTCTCCCATCCGCGTGCGTCGCGGGACAGGCCGGTCCGGGCGATGATCCCGTTGACGGTGATGCCGGTGTCCACCGCGCCAGGCTGTAGACGAACATCGTGTTCATGTTCTTGGTGCGCGCGAAGGCGCACGAGCAGGCCGCGAGCGGCGCCGGAAAGGTCGTGGTCACCCTGGTCTGACCACGGGTCAACGCCGCAGGAGCCACGGATGACGCACAGGGCACGTTGCGAGCGGGGCGGCTCACCGGGTGAACCCGCGGTCGCTGATCCGACCATGAGGTCGCGCGGCATCCACGCCCGGCCCTCGTTCGCTCTGATCCCGGCCCACGTCTCCTCGCGCGTAGTGTGAGAGCGCGAGGAGCCACTGAGGACCGGACGGACAGGCGAGGGTGGGCCCATGAGCATTCACATCGAGGAGACGGCCACGGTGTCGGAGACCCCGCGCACGGGCGAGGTGCGCTCGGTGGCCCGCGCCGGGCTGCTCCTCAACGCGGTGGTCGACGCGCCCCAGGGCCTCAGCCTCACGGAACTCGCGGGCGCGACCGAGCTGAACATCAGCACCGTGCACCGCCTGCTGCGCACCCTGTGCTCCGAAGGCCTGCTGTGCCGGGACGCGGTCAGTGAGAGGTTCCTTCCAGGTCCGGTCCTGATGCGCCTCGCCCGCCGCTCGCTGTCCTCGGCCGGGCTGCCCGAGGCCGCCGACGCGTTGCGCGCGCTGGTGGACGCCACCGGGGAGACCTCCAGCCTCGGAGTCCGCCGCGCCGAGGAGATGGTCGTCCTGCTCACGACCCCCTCCAGCGAACCGTTCCGCTACAACGGCCAGCCCGGGCTGCGTCAGCCCCTGGGGACCTCGGCCATGGGCCTCGCGGTCCTGGCCTTCGGGCCCCGGCCCCTGGAGGACGTGGCCCGGGAGTGGGGGGACCGTCTCCCCGGTCACGCTGACGCGTCCTCCGTGCTGTACGGCGAACTCCTGACCACGCAGTTCCGGGGGTTCGCGGTGGTCGACGACCCCGCCGCCACGGGGCTCAGGGCCGTCGCCGCCCCGGTCATGACCGACGGACGCGTCCGGACCGCGGTCGAGGTCCAGGGGCCGACGGCCCGGCTGGAGGGGGAACGCCTGGAGCACGCGGCCGCCGCGCTCCGGGAGGCCGCCCTCCAGCTCCAGGACCTGCCCGTATCGCTCGCCCTCATCGAGGGCTGAGACCCACTCCACACCCGGCCCCGCGCTGTCAGCGCGGGGCCCTTCCGTTGCGAAAACCCCTGCTGAACAGCGGTTTTCTTTCAGTGGAAGCTGATTCCACCAGTTGAAAACAGCCGTTGACAGCCGTGACGCGCGACCTATACCGTCATTTTCGACCAGTTAAGTAGAGATTCCTCCTGGAGGGCCCCGTGGGTACCGACGGCACGCTGGTGATCTCCCCCAACCATCCGGTGTTCGACCTCCCGGAGATCGTCGCGCTCGAACGCGGGCTGTTCTCGCGACGGGGCCTCGAGGTGCGCTTCGCCGAGGCCGACGAGACGACCTACGACCCCTCCGAGCGCGATCCGATCGCGCGGCGCAAGGAAGCCCTGTACGAGACGGAGGGGGCCGACGTCTACAACCTGTGCGAGTGGGGCGGGATCGACCGGCTGGAGCGCGGTCGCCGCGCCGGACGGATCGACTACCTCCGGCCCGCGGTCGTCGCGCAGGCTCTGGTGAGCTTCGACCCCCTGCTGAACGAACCGCACGACCTCGGCGGGGTGCCGGTCGCCGTGAACGAGTTCACCGGTTCGCACTACACCGCGCTGCACCTGCTGGGCAACACCCTCGCCCGTCAGGAGGTCGTCGTGCGGCACGTGGGGGCACCGCACCTGCGGCTGCGTGCGCTGCGTTCCGGGCAGGCCCGGGCCGCCATGCTCATGGAGCCCTTCCTCAGCGTCGCACTGAAGGAGGGGGCGCACCTGCTCGGCAGCTACTTCTACCGGGGCTCGCAGGTGGTCGCCCCCCACCTGGGCCAAGAGCACCGAGACGCCTACATCCTGGCCGTGAACCAGGCCGTCGACCTGATTCGTGAACGCCCGTGGCGCGAGTCGGCGCACCACATCGTCCGCGAGGTCGAGGGCGACCTCACCCCAGAGGAACTCGGTCGCTCGCACGTGCGCTACACGCACGCCCAGCCGTTCGCGGCGAAGCGCTTCCACGAGAGCTACGCCTGGATGAAGTCCTGGGGCCTGACCGAGGGCCGCAACGACTACGGCTCACTGCTCGGCACGGGCTAGCCCACCTCACCGGCCCGCCCTCTCCGTCCGCCCCGCACCCCGAACCCCGTACCCCGCGCACCGCACCCCGCGCACCGCACCCGCCCCACACCCCGTCCGTTGGAGACCGTCATGCCCCACCTGAACCGCCGGTCGCTGCTCCGCGCCGGCCTCCTGTCCGCCGCCGCCATAGGAACCGTCCCCCTCCTCGGGGCCTGCGGTGCCTCGTCCTCCGGTGCGGCCAAGGTCCAGGACTCGGAGGAGGGCACCGCGAGCGCCGTCCTGCGCCCGATCGCCGAGCGCTTCGGCCTGGACGAGGGACTCGACCTGGAGTACATCTCCGGGACCGGCCCCGGTGACGTCCAGAACAAGCTCCTGTCCGGGGCCCTGGACGTGTCCAGCTTCGGACCCGTCGGGGCGGCGGTCTCAGCCGGAGCCGGGGCGGACGTGGTGTTGTTCAGCTCCGGCCTGAACAACCACGTGCGATGGCTGGTCGCCGAGAACAGCCCCTACCAGACCCCCGCGGACCTGCGCGGCAAGGCCGTCGCCACACCGCCCAACAACAGCGACGCCTACCGCTCCACCCAGCTGGCCAGCGCCGTGAACGGCATCGACTTCGAGGCCGAGTACTCGATCCACCAGGGCGCCGTGCTCAACGGCCTGGCGCTGTTCGAGCGAGGCGACGTCGAGGCGATCATCACCATCGAGCCGAACGCCACCCGCCTGGTCGGCCGCGGGGCCCGACAGATCGCCACCGTCGACGACCTGTGGCGCGAGGGCAGCGGCCAGTCCGAACCCCTAGTGCTCAACGCCCAGGGCGCCCTGCGGTCCTGGGTCGAGGAGAACGGCGAGACCGCCTCGGCCCTCCACCGAATGCGCCACGAGGTGCACCAGCACATCCATGACGAGCCAGAGCTGCTGGCCGAGCTGCACGAGTTCTACGGCATCGGCGACGACGAGCCGGACGCCATCGCCCTGCTGCCCGAGCGCATGGTCGACGTCTATCCGCTGGAGTGGGGGAACGTCACCTTCGACAACTTCCAGGCCCAACTGGACAAGGCGGTGGAGCTGGGAATCATCAGTGCCCTGCCCGAGCAGGACATCTTCCTCGACCTCGGAGCCGACCGATGAGCCTGCGCACCCGGGCACCCGCGCCCGAGACCGCCACACCCGAGACGGGGCACGCCGGGCTTCCCCTGGCCCGCGGGGCGTCGTTCCGGTGGCGGGGACCGGCCGCGGCCGCCTCCTTCCTGGTGCTGCTCGTCGGCGGTTGGCACGGCATGGCCCTGGCGATGGACAGCGTCCTCGTGCCCGGGGTGGACCAGATCGGCGCCGAGGTCCTGCGCCTGGTCTCCGACCCCGGGTTCTACACCGACCTGGGGGTGACCTTCCAACGGGTCGCCCTCGGCTTCGCCCTGGCCTTCGCCGTCGCCGTGTTCGTCGGGATCGCCATGGGCCGATCCCCCTTGGCCAGGCGCTTCTTCGAGCCGGCGGTCCTGATCGGGCTGACCGTCCCCGGCCTGGTCTGGGCCCTGCTGTGCGTGATCTGGTTCGGCGTCGCACTCATCAACCCGGTCATGGCGGTCGCCCTCTCCTCGGCCCCCGCGCTGACCCTGAGCATCTACCAGGGGACGCGGGCCACCGACGCCCAGCTCCTGGAGATGGCGCACGTCTACCGCTTCTCCACCCGCGACCGGCTGCGGTACCTGTGGCTGCCCTCCCTCGCCCCGGCACTGTTCGGCGGGGCCAGGCTGGGGCTGTCGCTGGCCTGGAAGGTGATCGTCCTCGTGGAGATCTTCGGGATGTCCAGCGGGGTGGGAGCCGCCATCAACGGCGAGTTCGCCGCCCAGAACGTGGCCGGGGTCCTGGCCTGGACGGTGCTGTTCGCCGTCGTGATGGCCGTGCTGGAGTACGGCCTCCTCCAGGGGTTGGAGAACCGGGCCGGACGGTGGCGGAAGGTGGCAGCGGTATGAGCACGGCAGTGGAGCTACGGCGCGTCGGAAAGTCGTTCACCAGCACGAGGGACCGGCGGACCGAGCACGTCTTCGAGAACTTCTCCCTGACGGTCGAACCCGGTGAGCTGGTCGCCCTCGTGGGTGCCTCGGGTACCGGGAAGTCCACCCTCCTGCACATGGTCGCCGGTCTGGAACGGCCGGACACCGGTGAGGTCGCTGGCGCCGGGGTCGACGGCGCGCGGCGACGCCTCGGGATGGTGTTCCAGCAGCCGCGGCTGCTGGACTGGCTCTCCGTCCGCGCCAACGTCGAGATCGCCCTGCGGTCGGCCGGACTCGACCCCGCGCTGGCCGACGCGGCGCTGCGGGACGTGGGGCTGGCCGAGTACGCCGACAAGTACCCGTCGGTCCTCTCCGGCGGCCAGCGCCAGCGCGTCGCCGTGGCCCGCGCCTTCGCCATCGACCCCGCCGTCGTCCTCCTGGACGAGCCCTTCAGCGCCCTGGACGAACTGACCGGCCGCAGGCTGCGACTCCTCCTCCAGGACCTGTGGACACGCCAGAGCAGGGTCGGCCTCCTGGTCACCCACAGCCCCGCCGAGGCGGTCCTGCTCGCGGACCGCGTGCTGGTCCTGGCCAGACGTCCGGCCAGGGTCGTGCGCGAGTACCGGGTGGACCTGCCCCGCCCCCGCGCCCCCGAGGATCCCGAACTCTTCGACCTCCAGCGACGCGTGGTCGCCGACCTCCTCTGAACCCGTCGCCACCACGGTGACTCCCGCACCCCGCACACCCGAACACGAAGAAAGGACACCGTCATGGCCAAGCAGATCACCATGGAACTGCTCTCCCTCGTCTTCTCGCTCCCCCAGCTCGTCGCCAAGGACGAGGGCTACTACGAGGACGAGGGGGTGGAGGTCTCCTTCGTCCCCAAGGGCTACGCCGACGCGGGTCTGTCCTACCTCGACGACCACGAGCTCGTGAGCTCGTTCGGCACCAGCAAGTCCAATTTCGAGAGCGGCGAGGCCAACCTCTACCGCGCCTGCGAATGGGGCCAGATCCGCAGGGCGGACGACACCGCCGTGGGCGGGCGCGTGGTGAGCAAGCGCGCGGCCGTCGGCAGCCAGGCGATCCTGGTCCACCCCGACTCCCCGGACGTGCACCCGTCCGACCTGGCCGGGAAGACCGTGGCGGTCAACTTCCACCACGGCTCGCACTACCTGGCCCTGCAGAGCCTGGAGGGCTTCCTGCCCCGCGAGGAGATCAAGGTCGTGCACGCGGGAGGCCCGCAGCAGCGCTTCGAGGCGCTGCGTGACGGCCGTGTGGACGCGGCGGCCCTGATGGAGCCCTGGATCACCGTCGCGGAGAAGCAGGGGTACAGGCTCCTGTCGGAGGCGTTCTACATCGGCTCGGAGATCGCCAGCCCGGACGTGGACGCCGAGACCTACGAGGCGGTCAACCGTGCCGTGGTCCGGGCGGTGCACAAGCTGAACGAGGACCCCCGCCCCTACCTGCACCACCTCATCGGCGAGGTGCCGCCGGAGATCCAGGAGCTCACCCCGGAGGACTTCCCGCTGGGCCGCCTGCGCTTCGTGGAGCCCGCCCCGTACCCGCAGGACCAGTTCCAGCGCACCTACGACTGGATGCGCGGCTGGGGTCTGATCAAGGACGACTCGGCCTTCGACAGCCTGGTGAAGAACTTCGACATCAAGGTCTGACCACCACTCCCCCCGGGCGCCCCGGCCTCCGCCGGGGCGCCCTTCGCAGGAAGGCCCGCCACGTTGAGTCGGACCCGCGTTTGGCCGCTGTACGTGGGAGGGGCGCTCGGCCCCTACGGCAGCACCATGGTCACACCGATCCTCCAGGAAGTCGCCGAGGGCCTCGACTCCACACCGGAGATCGCCGCGAGCGCGCTGACCGCCTACATGATCCCGTTCGCCGCGCTCATGCTGGTGTCGGGGACCCTCGCCGAGCGGTGGGGGCGGCGCCGCACGGTGCGCGTCTCCCTGGTCGTGTTCGTGCTGGCCTGTGGCCTGTGCGCGCTCGCCCCCACCATGGAACTCTTCCTGGCCGCCCGTGTGCTCCAGGGTGCGACCAACGCGTTCACCACCCCGCTCCTGGTCGCCTCGATCACCGACTCGGTGCCCCGTGCCAGGCTCGGGCGGGCCATGGGGTGGTTCGCGGCCTGGCAGGCGGCCGGTCAGGCCTTCAGCCCCCTGATCAGCGGAGTGTCCGGTGCCGTGGACTGGCGCCTGGCGTTCGTCGCACCGGCCCTGTGCGCCGTGCTCCTGGCGCTGCTGCCCCCGGACGAGGCGGTCTCGGAGCGGCGCGCCTCCGGCCGGGCGAGCTGGCGGTCCCTGGCCAACAGCCAGTTGGCGCTCGCCTGCGCGCTGGCGTTCCTGTGCTACCTGGCAGCCGTCGGCCTGACGGTGCTCTCCGTCCTGCGCGCGGAGGACGCCTTCGGTCTGGGTCCCCTGGAACGGGGCCTGGTCGCCTCCGCCTTCGGGATCGCCGGTCTTCTGATGGCGGACACCGCCGGGCGCGTCCTGGACAGGATCGGACCGCTCGCCCTCGGGCTGATCGCGAACACGGTACTGGCGTTCGGTCTGGTTACGGCGGCCCTGGGTCCGTCGGCGGTCGCCATGGTGCTCGGGGTCGTCGCCGTCGGGGCGGCCGTCACGGCGATGCGCGCGACCGTGAACTCCATGGCGGCCACCAGCACCGCCGAGAACCGCGCGGGAGCCTCCTCGCTCGCGCTGTCCTTCCAGTTCTTCGGCGGAGCCCTCGCCGTGGCGGTGTGGGTTCCCCTGTACGTCCTGGCTCCGGGGGCGGGTTTCGCGGCCACAGCGCTGGCTCCCGTGATCGCGATTCTGCTGCTGGCGGCGGTACGACGGCGGATCCGGAGCTGACTCTGGGGATGGGTGGTGGGAGACGGGTCGTCACCCACCACCCGCCGCTGCTTCCCACCGGCGCGAAGACCCTCAATGCATCCTTCGCGTGAGGAGGGTGGAGGACACGACAGGACCCGCTACCCCGAGAGGGGCAGCGAGCCCGCAGGTCGATGGGTCAGTCTGTCAGCGGTCGGTATCGGCCGAGGAGGCCACCAGCGCCGCCCATTCCGAGGCGGAGAAGGTCATGTGCCCCGCGTCGGGGTGGACGCTGTCCCGAACATCCATCGCCGCCGAACGCTCGCGGACCTGGACACACTGGCCACCGTTCTGCGAGTAGCTCGACGTACGCCACTCGTTACTCATCACTGATCTCCTTCAGTCTCCGAAGGGTGTCGTCTACGGGGAGCGCGCTGCCGAGGGCGTTGCGTGCGAGTTCCTGCAACCGTTGAACACCGGGGGCTTCGTTGACCACGATAGTCCCGTTGGTGTGCTCGGAAGTGGCCACCCGTGAACCGTCCCGAAGCTTGTAGATCTGGAACGGCGACGTCACGCCCGCCAGGATGCTCCCCCTCGGGACCATGTGCACACGGACCCGATCCGATTCGATGAGTCCCAGCAGGTGAGCCGCTTGCTCCTTACGAACCGCACGGGAGACTCCCTGGAGACCGGACTCGGGGAACGTCGCGAACACCCGGAGGTCCTCGGATAGTGATCCCAGGTGAGCGCACCGGTCCTTGGCCAGTGCTTCGATCCTGCTCATGGGGTCCGACGGTCGCCCCTCAGCGAGGGCGTAGCGCGCGTACAGCGGGGACTCCAGCAGAGCGGGCACGAGAACTGGTGTGACGACCTCGATGGTGACAGCACGCTCGGACAGCTGTTTGTCATCGCTCAACCACGGCGCGACGCCATCCGTCTGTGTGACCTCTTCCAGGATGCGCACGAGTCCGCCGCGTGCACCGAAGAACGTGTCCAGCTCCGCGATGGTCGCTCGATCTGGGATGGTTCGTCCAGTTTCCCAGTTGGACGCCGCTGACGGAACGTAGCCGACGACTTCCGCGACCTGCGCCTGTGTGAGTCCACGCTGTTTGCGAAGACGACGGAGTTCCCTCTGCAACTCATTCACATCTCACAGAATCACACAGCAGTATCACGGGTGGGGAGTATCCACAGAGAAAGATCCATCTGACCTGGCAGGGTGAAAGGGCACACCCCGAACCTGGACCCATGGATGTGATCGAACAGCTACGGCAACTCCAAGACGAGCTGACCGCACGGGGCCTGTGCTCCGTGATCAGCGACAAGGCCCACTGGTTCACGTTGGGCCCCGTTCCCACCCTGACCTGCTGCACCTACCTGGGCCGCGCACAGGTCACCGTCACCACAGACGGCCTCTACCAGTGGCTGGACGGCGAGGGGAACGACCGGACCCACCCCACGGTGCACCTGGGACGGATCGTCAACGCCCTCGTCCTCACCCGCGCGGGCACGAGCACCCCGACCGAACTCCCCGAAGGGAACCGGCCACCGCCGGGCCACCGTCCGCCACTGCCACGACGTGGCGACGAACGACCTCACCAGGGGAGGCAGTGGTGAAGGACTACCCCACCCATCCCGATCTGTACATGGATCCCGTGGACGCCGCCGAGATCCTCGGCGTCGCGACCTCCACCCTGCGAACCTGGGCGCGCACCGGACGCCTGGACGGCATCGTGGACTGGTTCCCCCATCCCACCAACGGATGGCGCTACTACCGAGCAGGCGATGTCTACGACCTCGCCGAAGAACGCGGCAAGACCACGTGAGACCACCGCCCGAACCCCCGAGGAGAACGAAGCGGCTCACCACGTCGCGTGGCGGGCCGCTTCCGCGTACGCGAACACCCCGCTCGGCCGCCCCGAGAGCGGTCACGGACCGAAGCCAGAGCTGGTAGCGCGGTCGCGTCCGCTTCGGGAAGGGTGCGCGGACGGAGGTCACGATGTCGGAGCGCTCCGACCGTTCCTTGCCAACTCATGAGTCAGCACTGCCAGCAAGCCAGGACACGGGAGGACGCCGACCTCGTGGTCGGGTCAGACGCGAGCGCCGATGGCCCCCGCTCCCCGTGACAGCTCGGGCAACCAGGTGAGCAGCTTCTCCGCACTGGTGACGTCGGTCGTCGTCACCAGGTTGATCGCCCCGACGAGTTCCTTGTCGGCGTCGTACACCGGCACGCTCAGGCTCAGCGCACCGAGTTCCCGCTCGGACTCCGCGAGGTAGTAGCCGTCCTCGCGCACGCCCCGGATGTCCTCCATCAGGGCCCGCTCCCCCTGGATCCGCCCCGAGGCCAGTGCGACCTCCGGGTAGCGGCGAACGTAGTCCTCGATCTCCGCGTCCGGCCAGCCCGCCAGCAACACCTTCCCGCCACCGACGTTGAGCGACACGCGGCGCCCGATCGGGAACTGGTAGCGGAGCGGGTCCGCTCCGCTGACACGGGCGATGAGGATGCGCTCGTCCCCCGAGCGGACGAACACGGATGAGGTCAGCCGGGTGGTCGCGGAGAGCTCGGTGAGCACCGGCGTCGCGATCGTGCTCACCCGGTCGTTGACCACGAAGCCGTGCGCCAGCCCCAGCACCACCGGACCGAGCGAGTACCCCAGACGCCCCTGTTGGACGTAGCCACGCCGCACCAGCTGGTTCACCGTCCGCTGGGTGGTGGCCAGGTGCAGGTCGGCCTCCCGCGCGATGTCACTCAGCCGCAACGGACCGCGCGCGCGTTCCAGGCATTCGAGCACGTCCAGCGCACGGTCGAGCGTGCGTCCCTGGTTTCCGCCTCCGGCGCCCATGCTCGCCTCGCCACTCCTTCGCTCGTGTTCTTCGGAGAACTTCCCGGCCCCGGCCGGAGGCCTCGGGGCCCGCCGGACACGGCGATCCAGCTCGCTGCCGCCCCCTCCAAGGTAGCGGAGAGGTTTCCGGGAGGTTGACAGCCGAGAGAGCCGCAGGTCACACTCACTATCAATCAACAAGAGAAACTATCACCCAATGATAGCTGGTGCAAAGATGAAGGTAGCCGTTCTGGGACTGGGCGAGGCGGGCGCGATCTTCGCGGAGGCCTACGCCGCCGCTGGTTGGCAGGCCGTCGGCTTCGATCCCGCGAGCACGGTGCGGACCCCCGAGGGCGTTGATCGGGCCCCCTCGACGGCGGAGGCGGTGGCCGGAGCGGACGTGGTCCTGAGCCTCGCGACGGCCGCGCACGCGGTCTCCGTCGCCCGTGAAGCCGCGTCCGCGTTGCGATCCGACGCCGTCTACATCGATCTCAACGCCGCCTCTCCGCAGGTCAAGACGGATGTGGCACGTACTGTCGATGGTGCGGCCCGCGTGGTCGACGGGGCCCTCATCGGTTCGGTCGTCAAGTTCGGGCCGAAGGTGGAGATCCTCCTCGCGGGGCCCTCGGCGGAGGAGGCCGCCCAGATGCTCCGGGTCGTGGGCGCGAACGCCGAGCCGATCGGCCCGGCCGTGGGCGCCGCGTCGGGGCGCAAGCTGCTGCGCAGCGTGTTCATGAAGGGGCTGGGTGCGCTGATCACCGAGGCCATGGACGCCGGGAGCGCGGCGGGTGAGGAGGAGTGGATGCGTGAGCAGGTGGCCGCCGCCCTCACGGACGGTGACGCCGCGCTGGAGCGGCTGGACCACGGCACGCGGCTGCACGCCGTGCGGCGCTCCCAGGAGTTGGACGCCAGCATCGCCCTGCTGGACGAACTCCGCGTGGAAGCCCCCGTCAGCAAGGGCGCGGCCGACCGTCACCGGCATCTGGCGCGCGTGAGCGAACACCCCGACGAACGGCTGATCGACGCCTACGCGACGATCCCCACCGCCGCGATCGGGGACGCGCGGGACCGGCTCGGCTTCCTGTCCTCCCGGATCAGGCCGGTCTGGGCCGGGGCCCGTCTGTCGGGACGCGCCCTGACGGTGCAGACGCGGCCCGGTGACAACCGCGCGTTGCACCAGGCACTGACCGTCGCGCGCCCCGGTGACGTCATGGTCGTGGACGGAGGGGGCGACGACTCCCGTGCGCTGCTCGGTGAGCTCATCGCCGAACGCGCCATCAACAAGGGAGTGCGCGGAATGGTGATCGACGGCGCGGTCCGTGACGCCGACGAACTGCGCGAACTCGGCTTCCCCGTCTGGTCCGCCGCGATCTCCCCCGCGGGCCCCTACAAGGACGGACCCGGCCACGTCGGTCGCACCATCGCGGTGGGCGGCGCGGTCTGTGCTCCAGGGGACATCGTGGTGGCCGACGGAGACGGCGTCTTCGTCGTGCCCCGCCTGGAGGCCGAGCGAACCCTCGTCGCCGCCCGGCTCGTCCTGACCGACGAGGCCGAGCGCCGCGAGGCCATCCGGAGGGAACGCGCGTGACGCTCCCCTCCCCCACCAGCCCCCTCCCCACCAGGTCGCTCCCGCGGGGCGACACCCCGCCCGCCCACGGGCACCAGTACTCCCCTCCACCGAAAGTCGACCCATGCCGATCGCGCTACTAGCCCTCGCGGCGTTCATCGCCGTGATCATCGTGTGGAACGTCGTGTTCAAGCGGAACATGGGCGAGGCCATGCTGCTCGGACTCGTGGTCACCGCCCTGTTCGCCGGGACGCGTGCCCCCGAGTACCTCCTTGGAGGGCTGACCGACGCCCTCACCCACGACGTGCTCTTCGCGGCCCTGGCCTTCGTGTTCATGGCCTACCTCATCGACGTGACGGGCCTGATCCAGAAGATCCTGGCCATCCTCAACTCCGCGTTCGGGCGCGTGCGAGGCGGTCCCGCGTTCATCGACACGGCCGGATCCGCCGTCTTCGGGGCCCTGTCCGGTTCCAACTCCGCGAACACCGCCTCCAGCGGGTCCTTCACCGGCCCCTGGATGGTGCGCACCGGGTGGTCCCCCACGCGCGCGGCCACCGTGCTCGCGGGCAACGGCGGGATGGGCGCGGCCCTGCCGCCCAGTGCCTCGATGGTCATCATGATCGGGTTCGCCGGGGGGATGGTCACCACCGGCCAGGTGTACCTGGGTCTCCTGATCGCCGGGCTGTACCAGATCCTGTTGCGCATCGGCCTGGTCACGTACTTCGTCCGCCGTGACGGGATCCCCAAGGTGGACGAGCACGACCTGGTGCCGATGCGTACGTCGCTGCGTCAGGGCGCCGGCGCGCTGACGATCTTCCTCGGCGCCCTCATCCCCATCGTCCTCACCGTGGGCCCCCTGGCGACCTACCTGACCGAGTCCACGCCCCTGGGCGACGCGGTCGGTGACATCTCACTGCTCACCTGGATCCCCATCCTCATCATCGGATTCTCGCTGATCGCCGGACGGGACCGTCTCCCACGAACGGTGCGCGACTGGTCGCGCCTGCTGGACGGTGCCCTGCCGAGGTTCGCGACGATCGGGGCCCTGCTGTTCTTCGCGATCGCGGCGAGTGAGATCCTGGGGCGCCTGGGCCTGGCGGAGGACGTCAACGTCATCCTGGAGTCCCTGCCCGTCGGTTCCGCCGTGATGGTGGTCGTCGTCGGCCTGGTGGTCACCCTGGTCGCCGGTCCGCTCTCGTCCACGGCCACCCTGACGGCGGTCGGTCAGATCTCCTTGCTCGCGCTGGTGGGCGTGGGGGTCGACCCGCTCCTCGCGATCATCGCGATCCTGGTGTTCGCCTCCACCGAGGGGGCCTCCCCTCCCGCCTCCGGCTCGATCTTCGTCGCGGCGAGCCTGACCGGGGCACGGCCGGAGAGCACCTTCCTGCCACTCATCATCTACTACATGATCCCGATCTTCCTGATCGGCTGTCTGATCGGTTGGGGCGTCCTTCCGATCCTGGGGGTATGACCGTGCTCGCACTCAAGCCCAGAACCTTCGGCGTGGTCCGCGCGCTGTTCAAGATCGGTCTCGTCTGCTGTCTGGCGCTGGGAGCTCTCCTGGTCCTGGGGCAGATGGCCGGAGTCCTCGTCCAGCGTCCGGAGTGGGTGACCGGCGCCTCCGACCTGCTGTTCGTGCCGAGCGTGGGCGCGGCGGCGGCCTTCGGTGTCCTCGGCTTCATCGGCAACTACCTCACGCCGCAGGAGCCCGAACCCGAGGAGGACTGAGAGACCCGAAGAGGTGGGGTGGGGGCGCACCGTCGCCCGCCCCTACCAACGCCACGGACCGCTCAGCGTCAGGGTGATCGCGCGTGCTTGCGCGGGGCCCCGCGCCGTTCGACGACCCGACGGGATCCCCGAGCAGCCGTGCCCGGTTCGGACGCCTGACGACAGGGCGGGCGCCCTTGGGAGGCGGAGTCGCCTCCCAAGGGCGGGAGGCTCAGAACGCGGAGGGTGCGACCCCGGTGAGCCGTTCGGAGACCTGCCAGACCCGAGCGGCCTCCTCCGGGCTTTTCAGCCGACTGTAGAGCGTCTGCTCCGCGGGCGGTCCGCCCAGGTGGCCGGGGCCGGCGGGGCCGTAGAACCCACCGCCCACGGCCTCGGGCGAGGTCGCCGCGTACAAGGCCGGGAGCGGAGCGCTCTCCACCGTCCCGACGAGGATGCCCCGTGCGGACATCGCCCGGATGACGCGCACGCCCAGGGTGTCCCGGTCACGACCGATCTCGGGACGGGCGCTCAGGAGGCTCGTCGGAGCGATCCCCGGATGCGAGATGTTGCTCGTGATGCCCCACCCCTGGTCCCTGCTGCGCCGGTCCAGTTCGAGGGCGAAGAGACCGAGCGCGATCTTCGACTGGCTGTAGGCGTGCCCTCCGTTGTAGGAACGCTCCCAGTTCAGGTCATCCCAGTTGATCGAGTTCCGATCAGCCGAGACGCTGAGCTGGGAGGTCACACGTGCCCCGCCCGCCCGGAGCAGTGGCATCAGGCGGGCCACCAGAGCGAAGTGTCCGAGGTGGTTCGTGCCGAACTGGAGCTCGAAGCGATCCCCCGTGCTCTGTCGTTCCGGAGGCGTCATCACCCCCGCGTTGTTCACGAGCAGGTGGATCGGGCGGTTCTCGTGGCAGAGCCGCTCGGCGAGGGCCTCGACCGAGTTGAGGGAGGACAGATCCAGGGAGGCGAGCTCCACCTTCGCGTGGGGCACCCGCTCGCCGATCCACGCGAGAGCGGCCTCACCCTTGCCCTGGTTCCGCACAGGAAGAACCAGCTCCGCTCCGGCCTCGGCCAGGCGCAGGGCCAGGTGCAGCCCCATTCCGTCACTCGCGCCGGTGACCAACGCACGTCGGCCGGACTGATCGGGAACGGTGAACTCGGGTCGTTGGCGGGGCATGGGTCGTCTCCAGGGCCGATGTGATGGGTTCCGATCCCCAGGTTCGTCTCTCAGCGGAGGCGGGACAAGGACTCGCCGAACCACGGCTCGCCGAGCCCCCCTTCGGGGCGCAGAGGTGGATCGACGGGCCGTGGTTCACCGAGCGCCGAGACGGTAGACACGGGGAAGGACACCGAAAGAAGGACAGTCGTGATCGATCGCACCGGGTTGGCCGGGTTCCTCCGCCGCCGCCGAGAGTCCCTGCAGCCGGAGGACGTGGGACTCCCCCGCGGACAACGCAGGAGGGCCAAGGGGTTGCGGAGAGAGGAGATCGCCTTTCTCTGCGCCATGTCGACCGACTACTACGCGCGGCTCGAACGCGCGCGCGGGCCGCATCCCTCAGAGCAGATGCTCGCCTCGATCGCCCAGGGGCTGCACCTGTCGCTCGACGAACGGGATCACCTGTTCCGCCTGGCCGGGCACAACCCGCCCGTTCGGGGCGCGGACACCGAGCACATCAGCCCGGGGCTGCTGCGCGTGTTCGACCGCCTCGGGGACACACCGGCGGAGATCGTCACCGAACTCGGGGAGACGTTGCGGCAGACCCCGATGGGGGTCGCGCTCACCGGCGCCACGACCCGATACGAGGGGCCCGCCCGCAGTTCGGGGTACCGGTGGTTCACCGACCCGGCCGCACGGTCACTCCACGCTCCCGAGGAGCACCGGTTCCTCACCCGCATGTACGTCGCGGGCCTGCGCGAGATCGCCACTCTGCGCGGTCCCGGCTCGCGCGCCGCACACTTCGCCGACCTGCTTCTGGAACAGAGTGAGGAGTTCCGCCGGGTCTGGGAGGACCACGAGGTCGGCATCCGCCCGCATGGGATCAAACGTTTCGTGCACCCGGAGGTCGGCCCGCTCGAACTGAACTGCCAGAGGCTCCTCGACCCGGACCAGGCCCACTCGCTGCTCGTCTACACCGCCGTCCCCGGCAGCGAGAGCCACGAGAAGCTGCGCCTGCTGTCCGTGATCGGCCCTGGAACGCTCCGCTGACCCTGGCTGGACGGCGGCCCCGGCGTCGCCCCGCGTCCGCCAGGGTCGCCGGGGCCGGGGCCACGACGCCAGGAGACCGCGGCAGGGCGACGGCGCAGGCCCTCTCAGCCCGTGGGCGCGGTGTCCGGGTCCGTGATGCCGAGCCGTCGTGCCAGTTCCCGGGCGCCGACACCGTACGTCTCCCGGATCCGTACGCCCCGGGCACCGACCTCGAAGACGCCGTGGTCCGTGTAGACGCGACTGACACAGCCGACCCCGGTGAGCGGATACGTGCAGAGCGGGACGAGTTTCGGCTGGTCGGAGCGGGTGAACAGGGGCATCATCACGTGGACCTCCTTGGCACCGATGGCGAGGTCCATGGCACCGCCGACAGCGGGAACCGCGTCGGGTGCGCCCGTGTGCCAGTTGGCGAGGTCGCCCTGGAACCCCACCTGGTAGGCGCCGAGAACACAGACGTCCAGGTGTCCGCCGCGCATCATGGCGAAGGAGTCGGCCTGGTGGAAGTACGCCGCTCCCGGCAACTCGGTCACCGGGACCTTGCCCGCGTTGGTCAGGTCGGGGTCCACGGCGTCGCCCTCGGCCCTCGGCCCCATGTTGAGCATGCCGTTCTCGGTGTGGAGCACCACCCCGGAGCCGGCCGACAGGTGGTCGGCGATCCTGGTGGGCTGCCCGATCCCGAGGTTGACGAAGGCTCCGGACGGGATGTCGGCGGCGATGACGGCGGCCAGCTCGTCCATCGACAGGGGGTGGTCGGCCCTCATCGGCGCTCCGGCGGACGGATCGTTCGCGTGGGTCATCGGGCCCCCTGGACGGTGTGGCGACGGGTCTGCACCTGGACGATCCGGTCGACGTAGATGGACGGGGTGACCACGGCTTCGGGGTCGAGTTCCCCCGGCTCCACGATCTGGTCGACCTGGACGACGGTCGTCGCCGCCGCCGTGGCCATGACCGGGCCGAAGTTGCGTGCGGTCCTGCGATAGGTGAGGTTGCCCAGCGTGTCCGCCCGGTACGCGCCGATCAGGGCGTAGTCACCCCTGATCGGGTACTCCAACAGGTACCTGCGACCGTCGATCTCACGTTCCTCCCTGCCCTCGGCCAGAGGCGTACCGATCGCCGTCGGGCAGTAGAAGGCGCCGATGCCCGCCCCGGCCGCGCGCATCCGCTCGGCGAGGTTGCCCTGCGGCACGAGCTCGAGTTTGATCTCACCCGACCGGTAGAGGCGGTCGAAGACCCAGGAGTCGGCCTGCCGGGGGAAGGAACAGACGACCTTGCGCACCCGTCCGGCCGCGAGCAGCGCGGCGAGCCCGACCTCGCCGTTGCCGGCGTTGTTGGACACGATCGTGAGGTCCTTGGCTCCCTGGCGGATGAGCGCCTCGATCAGGTCGAACGGCATGCCCGCCAGTCCGAAGCCGCCGACGAGGACGGTGGCCCCGTCCTCGACCCCGGCCACGGCTGCGTCGGCGCTCTCCACGACCTCCGCGCGGCTCATCGGAGCCGCCCCGTGTCGTCGGTGTTCTCCAGCACGACGGCCAGCCCCTGGCCGACCCCGACGCACAGCGCGGCGACGCCGTAGCGCCGTCCCGACTCGCGCAGCACCTTGGCCAGGGTGGCGAGGAGTCGACCACCGGAAGCGCCCAGCGGATGTCCGATCGCGATGGCCCCGCCCTTCTGGTTGACGATGGCGGGATCGATCCCCCAGGCGTCGACACAGGCGAGCGCCTGCACGGCGAAGGCCTCGTTGAGCTCGACCGCGCCCACCTGCTCCCAGCCGATCCCGGCGCGGGCCAGGGCACGGTTGGCGGCCTCGACCGGCGCGAACCCGAAGGACCGCGGATCCAGCGCCGTCACGCCCCGCCCGGCGACGCGGGCGACCGGGGCGGCCCCGATCGTGTCGGCGGCCCCCTCACTGCCCAGGAGCACCGCGGAGGCACCGTCGTTGAGGGGGCTGGCGTTCCCCGCCGTGATCGTGCCGCCCCGCTCGGGTGAACGGAACACGGTCCTGAGTGTGGCCAGCACGTCCGGTGTGGACGCGGCTCGGATGCCTTCGTCACGCACCAGGTCGGTCTCCGCCACCGGTGTCACCAGGTCGTCGTAGAAGCCCGACTCCCAGGCCTGGTGGGCGAGCTCGTGGGAGCGGGCCGCGAACCGGTCCTGCCGCTCCCGGGAGATCCCGAAGCGTTCCCGGAGCAGTTCGTTGGCCTCACCGAGCCCCACCGTCCACTCCTCCGGCATGCGCGGGTTGACCAGACGCCAACCGAGCGTGGTCGACACGGCGGTGAGGTCCCCGACCGGGAACGGCCCCGTCGGCTTGGGCAGCACCCACGGCGCCCGCGTCATCGACTCCACACCACCGGTCAGCACGATCTCGGCGTCGCCGGACTCGATCGTCCGGCTGGCCGCCATCGCGGCGTCGAGACCGGACCCGCAGAGTCGGTTGACCGTGGTGCCCGGGACGCTGACCGGCAGTCCGGCGAGCAGCGCCGCCATACGGCCGACGTTGCGGTTCTCCTCCCCGGCCCCGTTGGCGTTGCCCCACACCACGTCGTCGATCGCGGCCGGATCGAGTTCGGGCACCGTGGCGAGTGTGGAGGTGATCGCGGCCGCGGCCAGGTCGTCGGGGCGGACCCCGGCCAGCGCGCCGTTGAAGCGACCGAACGGCGTCCGGGTCGCGGCGTACAGGAATGCGCTCATGGCACCGACGCTAGGCCCTGAGCGCGATATCCTGAAGTACTCATATCCCAGGCTATTGATATGGACCAGATATGGATCTGCGGCATCTCAGGTACTTCGTCGCGGTGGCGGAGGAACTCCACTTCGGTCGGGCCGCCGAGCGGCTGCACATGGCCCAGCCGCCGCTCTCCCAGCAGATCCGCCAGCTGGAGGCGGAACTCGGTGTCGAGCTGCTGCACCGTACGACGCGTCGCGTCGCGCTCACCGAGGCCGGCCGGGTGTACCTGGACCTGGCACGCGGGATCCTCGCGGACGTCGACCGGGCCGCCCACCAAGCCCGTCTCGTCTCCTCCGGCGCCGTGGGCCACCTCTCCCTCGGATGCGTGGGATCAGCGACGTACAGCCTGCTGCCGAACCTCAGCCGTCGGCTCTCGGTCGAGCTCCCGGGGGTCGACTTCTCCTTCCGGGGTGACATGCTGGGCCCCGACCAGGTCGAGGCGCTGCGCGGCGGCACGATCGACGTCGCGTTGTTGCGCCCCCCGGTGGCCGACCGCTCCATCATCGTGCACACGCTGCGCCGGGACCGGCTGCTCGTCGCCCTGCCGGTGCACCACCGCCTGGCCGGGCGCGGACGGCTGCGTGCCGAGGACCTCGCGGGAGAGGATCTGATCGTGCACTCCGCGGACCGCCGGTCGGTGATGTACGACATCGTCCTGGGCCTGCTGCGCGACGTGGGCGTCGAGCCACGCGTTCGCCACGAGGTCGGGGAGACCTCGACCCTGGTCACTCTGGTGGCCGGGGGGCTGGGTGTGGCGGTCGTGCCCGAACCCGTCACGGCGCTGGAACTCCGGGGCGTCGCCTACCGGCCGCTCACCGGGGCCGACTCGCACGTGGAACTCGCCGTCGCGCACCGCGCCGACCGTTCCGAGCCCCACCTGGCACGTACCGTGGAGATCATCCGGGCGACGGTCCCAGGGATCACGGACCACACCCCCCGGCGGGACACCGCCCACGAGGACGAGGAGGGACGCGGGCGTTCCGGTGCGTGAGCCATGCGGGACCTCGCGGCGCCGAGGGGAGGTCGTCGGGACGACCGACGGCCGATGCCCCGGCGCCCCGGGATCGAGGCGTTCCTGGTCAGGACCACCCACGGCAGGGATCGTCGGATCCCCTGGCTCCACGGGGTTCTCGGAGCCCGGATCCCCGGGGCCGGACGCCGCCAGCGGTTCTTCGCGGTCCCCCCGAGCACGGTACGATGTGGTCGCCATGTGAACAACTGGAACACATCACGTCAGGGGCTCCGGAGTGGACATCCAAGCAGTAGACCGAGTGGGAATGATCCTCGCACTGTTCGGTCCGCATCGTGAATCGGTGACGTCGACCGAAGCCGCCGACCTCATCGGACTCAACCGCACGACGACCTACCGTTACCTGACCTCCCTGGTCAACGCCAACGTGCTCGCCCTCCGCGACGACCGCACCTATGTTCCGGGACCGGCACTCGTGCAGCTCGGCGCCTTCGCCCTCGGCCGACGCGACATCCTGCGCCTCGCCGTGGACCCGATGCAGACCCTGGCCCGCGACACCGAGATCACGGCGGTCCTGTCCCTTTGGGGTTCCTCGTCACCGGTCGTGGCGCACGTCGAGGAACCTCCGCGCCGCGAGATCGTCGTCTCCGTGCGGGTGGGCATGCAGCTGTCGACCGCCGCCGCGCAGACCGGCATCTTCCACACCTTCATGGCCGACGCCCCGAGCGTGGTGCGCGCCTCGCGACAGCTCCCGGACGGGGAGCGTGAACGGATCGGGCGCCTGGTGCGCGAGACGTCCGAGCGCGGGTACGCCGCCCAGGTCAGCACGCGGGGCATCGCCGTGCTCGCCACTCCCGTGTGGGACGAGCACGGCCTCGCGGCGTCACTCGCGCTCCTGAGCACCCGCGACGTGCTCGACGTCCACGCCGAGAGCGTCGAACTCGCGGCACTCCGGAGTGCCGCGACCACGATCTCCCGGTCGCTCGGCGCGGACGACTGAGCCCCTCAGACCTGCTCCGTCAACGGTCCCCCCTGCCCCGGGCCCCCGACGGCGCGTCACCGAGCCGTTCGACGTTCCCGAGCCGTCCGTAGGTCGGACCAGCCAGGCGTGACGCCGGATCGATCATCGCGGTGTCGATCTTGAGGCCGTCCAGCGCCGACGAGAGCACGTGGAACCGCACGACCTCCCCGACCGTGAACTGCGCACCGGCCCGGCCGAACTCCACCACGCGCGCGAGCCGGCACTCCAGACTCACCCGGGCGGTGGCCAGCCGGGGCACGCTCACCACGTCGCTCGGCTCGGTCGCGAGACCGAGGAGCTCGGCCTCGTCGACACCGGGGGGATGGACCTCCCCCGACTCGTGGACCTCCCTCCAGCGCTCCCATCCGGGGATGTTGACGACGTACTCCCCCCGTTCCGCGATGTTGCGGGCCGTGTCCTTGAACCCGCCCCCGCGCCGCCCGATGTTGATCCCGACCATGGGCGGATCGTTGGACACCATCGTGAAGGCGCTGAACGGGGCCAGGTTCGCCGCACCGTCACGGCCCACGGACGTCACCCACGCGATGGGGCGGGGTACGACACAGCCCGTGAGCAGCCGGTAGTTCTCCTGGGCGGTCAACCCCGAGGGGTCGATCACGGTCGTGTCGTCAGGCATGGTCCGCGGCTTCCTGTCGGACGGCGGCCCGGTCGAAGTCGTTGATGTCCTGGATCAACGAGTCGTCGTACAGGTCGACCGGGTCCACCGGTTCGGTGAGCTCGCCAGCGTCGAGCAGGAAGTCCACGTTGGCCTGGAGCGCCTCCTGGTCGATCACGCCGTACGGGTCGTCCTCGGCGCCGAGGTTGGCCAGTCGCGCCTCCAGGACGGAGACCGACGAGGACAGGGCGACATCGTCGTCCAGGCCCGAGGGGCGCGCCTCGGGGTGGGCGTCGAAGAGCAGTTGGACGGCGGCCTCGGGGTTCGCCTCGCTGAAGACCACGCCCTTGGCGATCGCGCGGCCGAGCTTGACGTACAGCTCCCGGTCCTCCTCCAGGTCACCCGTCCGGGCCGCGAGTCCGCCGCTCGTGAGCATGTCGGTCCCCGGGACCTCGATCTCGCGCAGCTCGATCCCCTGGTTCTCCAGCACCTGGAACGACGTGTCCAGCAGGGCGAGCGCGTCGACCTGGCCGTTCTCCACGGCGGTGGCCTGCTGGCCGCCCGTCCCGATCGCGACGAACGTCACCGAGTCCTCCGGTACACCCGCCTCCCGCAGACCGACCTGGGCCTGCGTGACCGAGGCGCTCGCGAGACTGATCGCGCCGACGGTCTTGCCCTCCAGGTCCTCGATCGACGTGATGTCGCTGTCGGCGGGGACTCTCAGGCCGTAGATGTTGTCCTTGTAGTAGGACATGAAGTAGGTCAGGTCGAGGTTCTTGCCGGGCTCACGGCCCAGGATCACCGGTTCGGGGCTGACGGCCCCGGTCGCCACCTGGCCGGTCGCGATCTGCTGGACCTGGGTCGTCGCGGAGTCGGCCAGGATGATCTCGACGTCCAGGCCCTCGTCCTCGAAGTAGCCCATCTCCTGGGACACCGCGATCGAGGCGATCCCCGCGTTCCAGGTCGGGGTCGCGAGCGTCATGGAGACCTGCTGGTCGCCACCGTCGCCGCCCGACCCGCCACAGGCCGCGAGCAGGGAGGTGAACATCAGTACGGCGCCGCCTTGCAGCACCTTGCGGGACACGCGTGTCATGGTCATGAGTCGTCCTTCGAGGGAGTCAGTTTCCAACGGAGCGGGCACGGTTCTCCTCGGACCAGAAGGCGAGTCGCCGCCCGCCGAGGACGACCGCGTAGTGCAGTACGAGACCGATGGTCGAGAGCACGACCAGGGCCGCGAACATGGTGGCCACGTCCAGCGAGGTGTTGCTGGCGATGATCAGGTAGCCGAGTCCGGCCTGTGAGCCGACGAACTCGGCGACGATGGCACCGATGACCGAGAGCACGACCGCCACGTCCAGTCCGGCGATGATGCTGGGGACGGCCGTCGGCAGGCGCAGCCGTGTGAGGACCTGCAGACGCGTCGCTCCGAAGGAACGCATCATGTTCACCTGGTCGCTGCTGGTGGAGTTGAAGCCGAGCGTGGCGTTGACGAGGATCGGGAAGAACGCGATCAGCGCCGTCGTGAGGATCTTCGACTCCATTCCGAAGCCGAACCAGACGAGGAACAGCGGCGCGAGGGCCACCTTCGGCACGGTCTGGAGCACCACGACGATCGGCAGGACGATCTTCTCGGCCAGGCGCGAGGAGCTCACCCACACCGCGACGAGCAGTCCGGAGACGACGGCGATGGCGAAGCCGTAGAGGATCTCCTGCAACGTGACCCAGGTGTGGCGCAGGAACGGCCCGTCGGTGAAGCCCTCGACGAGCGCCTCCACGATCCGGGTGGGCGCGGGGAAGAGGATCACCGAGATGTCGAAGGTGCGGACCACCACCTCCCACACGGTCAGCAGGATGAGCACCGTGGCGCTCGACAGCAACCAGCCAGGAAGGTCGGAGAGCCTGCGACGCGTCTCGGTGTCCCCCGCCTCGCGGCGCACTGTCAGGGTCTGCCCTGTCGAGGAGGAGTCTGGTGCGGTCATGGGGTGGTCACCACTTCGGCTGTGTCAAGGACGGTTCTGATACGGCGCGTGTAGTCACCGAACGCGGCGGTGCTCACGACGTCGAGGGTGCGCGGGCGCGGCAGGTCGATGTCGATGACCGCGCCGACGCGACCGGGGCGCGGCGTCATCACGACGACGCGGTCGGAGAGGAGGACCGCCTCGGAGATGCTGTGGGTGATGAAGACGACCGTCTTGCGGTCCCGTTCCCAGATCTCCAGCAGGTCCATCGTCAGCTGGTCGCGGGTCATCGCGTCCAGTGCGCCGAACGGCTCGTCCATCAGCAGGATCCGAGGGTCGTGCAGGAGGGCCCGAGCGATCCCGACACGCTGTTGCATCCCGCCGGACAGCTGGTAGGGGTGGCTGGTGGCGAAGTCCGACAGCCCGAGCATCTCCAGGAGCTCGTGCGCCCGGCCTTCGTCGCGCCTGCGCTGGGAGCGCCCCTGGAGGGTCGAGGGCACGAGCACGTTGTCCAGGACGGTGTGCCAGGGAAGCAGGAGCGGCTGCTGGAACACCATCCCGGTCATCGCCGACTCGTTGCGCGCCTCGGCCCGGTAGCTGATACTGCCCTCGGTCAGCGGCTCCAGTCCCATGATGAGTTTGAGCAGGGTGCTCTTGCCGCATCCGCTCGGTCCGACGATGGAGACGAACTCCCCGTCGGCGATGTCGAGGTGGAAGTCCTCGACCGCGACCGTTCCACCGCGATAGTGCTTGCTGACGTGGACGAAGTTCATGACTGGCTCACCCATGGAGCGACGCCTTTCCCGTGTGGTCCTCGGTTGCCCGCATGCGCCTGACGGCGTTCACGGCGGCTTCCGCGAGCAGTGTCGTGTCGGCGGCGCCGACGAAGAAGTCCAACCCCAGTTCGCGGGCGCGTGCGGCGCCGCCCGGTCCTCCCGCCGCCCCCGCGGCGATCCCGTGCCTGTGAGCCGCGGTGACCACGGTGCGATCGGCGTCTCCGACGGCACGTCCGGCGTCGAGCCCGAGGTCGGCGGCGCCGAGAAGGAGCCCGGTGATCCCGTCGACCGCGGCGATGTCCTCGACGTGCTCCAGCGCGGAGAGCGACTCGATCTGCGCGATGACCTCGACCGGCCGGGACAGGTAGTCGGCTCGTGGCCCCTGCCCCCACGCCCCGGCTCGCGACGTCGCACCGGAGCCGCGCCGTCCCTCGGGAGCGAACCGCGTCGCGGACACGATCTCGGCGGCGGCCTCGGGACCGTCGACGTGGGGAACGACGATCCCGTCGGCGCCGGCGTCGAGCACCCGTTGGACGAAGGACGGCCCCTGGTCGGGAACCCGCACGAGCGCGCGCATCCCGTGCGCCTGGCCGACGGCGATGTGCCGGGCGATCGCCGACAGGTCCAGCATCGTGTGTTCGGCGTCGACGACGATCACCTCGACACCGGCGCGGGCGAGGATGGCCGTGGACTCCCAGGAGTCGAGCTTGACCCAGGCGGCCCACTGTGGGCCCTGGGACCCGTTCCCACCGCTCATCGGTCCGTCTCCGGCCACGGGTAGTCGTCGGCGTTGAGGACCCAGCCCGGACGGCGCGAGAAGTCCTCGCGCGGCCCGGCGAAGATGTCGACCATGCGGTTCTCGCCGGATCCGACGGCCTCGCTGGTGTGCACCAGCGGCGGCGGGATGATGGTGAGCGACGGCCCGCCGATCTCACGGTGATGGTCGGGGCGCCACGCGGTGCGGTCGTTTCCCCACGCACGCCGGATGTGGTGGACGTACTCACCGGCGTCGACGAAGCTCAACTGCTCGAAGTCGTCGTGGGTGTGGGGCGAGAGGGTGCGCGGGTCCCGGGGTCCGACGCGTGGGTACAGCAGGTTCACCATCGCGTGACGGCCACGGAGGATGCGCCCCAGGCGTCCCTCCTGCGGGGCGATGTCCTCGATGGCGTCGTAGACGCGGATCTCGGCGTCGCCCGAGGGCGCGGGCCAGGGATCGGCGGGGACGCTGAGTCCGAGGCCGTCGGCGTAGGCCTCGCCGTTGAGCGCCTGGTCCAGCAGGTCCGACGCGGCCACCGTGTGCAGCCGCAGCAGCCGCAGCGCCCCCTCGACCTCGTACCGCCAGGGGCCCGGCTGGACCGTGACGACGCTCGTGGGTTCGACGCCGACCGTCTCCCCGTCGGTGCGCACCACGAGGCGGCCTCGGGAGGGTAGGACCACCAGCATCGTCTCGTCGGCGTCCTCGCGCTCGACGGTGTCCCCGTCGGCGTGTTCGGCGTAGACGACGGCCGCGTTGGCGGCTCGTACCGTCCACAGACGCCCGCCCCGTCCCGTGGTCACGGTGGGTGCGAGTTCACTGAAGTCGAAGTACTGCGGCTCGTGCGCGGCGTCGGCGTCGGGCCCGCTCGAGGCGGACAGTTGGCTGCGCGGGTCACTCGCGAGGTAGGCCATCCGTCAGCGCCTCTCGACCGGAGCGGGACGTTCGTCTTCCAGACCGAGCAGGAAGGCGGCGTTGTGCGAGGTGACCTGGCGAAGCTCCTCGACGGTCAGGCCTCGTTCGAGCAGGGCCGCACCGACGCGCATGAAGGCGTCGACGGGCATGGGGCGCCCTCGCTGTCCGAGGTCCGAGGAGAGGACCGTGTGGTCGGGGCCGATGGCCCGGATCCACTCGACCAGCAGCCCCGGGTCCCACTTGCGGAAGCCCTGGGGGTCGTACATGCCGACCTCGTGCTCGATGTAGCCGCCCAGCTCCGCCAGCTGGCGGCAGCGCTCGACGTCGGCGTCGACGATGAAGTTCGGGTGGCTGAGGATCATGCGGCGCACGCCGCGCTCAGTGGCGGCGGCGAAGAGCTGGGCCGACTGGGCCGGTTCCAGATGGCCCGCCGAGAGGAGCACGTCCGCCTCCGCCACCAGGTCGATGACCTCGTGGGCCGCGTCGAGGAGACGGCCCTCGGCGTCGACCACGTCGACGACCCGGTTGGGGATGTCGTAGTCGGACTCGGGGAAGCCGTGGTGCTCGTTCTCGCAGTGGCAGCGGCTGGAGAAGGTCGGGAACCAGACCGCGCGGCCGCCCATCTGGAGCGACATCGCGACCGCGTACGGGTTCAGTCCGCCCACCTGGGCGTTGAGGGCGATCCCGCCGA
The DNA here is from genome assembly GCF_965344335.1 of Nocardiopsis eucommiae. Lineage (NCBI taxonomy): Bacteria > Bacillati > Actinomycetota > Actinomycetes > Streptosporangiales > Nocardiopsidaceae > Nocardiopsis > Nocardiopsis eucommiae. Next base: position 12,469 of record NZ_CBDRIY010000036.1, on the reverse strand, counting down.
AGATCGGCGTCGCGACGCCGTCCAGTTCGCGGTGCATCGCGAGCAGGTCCATGACGGTGTTGTGGTGGTGCGACTTCACCAGGATTCCCCGCATGTTCAGGCGCTCTCCGTCACGGGCCGCCTCCACGTGGTCGAACTCCCGTGAGAAGGGGTTCGGGCCCGAGTGGCAATGCAGATCGACGGCTCCGTCGAGTGCCTCCGCGAGGGGCGGGAGGGACGTGAGAGTCATAGAGCACACCTCTGAGATCAGGGTCACATGTTCGTATTGAATCATCTATGTTCATATTGCGACTGTCAAGTGTGGGTGTGCGTTCGCCCCGGGGCGGTCCCCACAAGGCGCTTCGTTGCGGGGATCGAACACGTTCCCGCAGCGTGTGGCCACTGTCGCGCCCCGACGACAGCTCGTGCGGGGGTGCCGACACCGCGTGACCGCACTCCCCCGCCGCCACCGCGCGGAGGGACGTTCGTACGGGTTGCGCCCGCCCGCGCGAGCCTTGAGGCCTCGGTGCGTCCGGCGCTCTCCCCCACCCGTGTGGCCCCGGCGTACGGACCGAGAGGCGACCGCACCGACACGCGTCGCCGCGAACTCCGGACGTCCACCTCGCCCGACCGAGGTCTCCGTGCGTCCCCGCTCTCCCCACGAGTGGCCCGGGTGTACGCGCCGAGGAGCGATCACACCGCCACGCGTCGCCGCGACCGCCGAATCACCTCGGCACGGCTGAGGCACGGGTACGGGGCTCGCGTCGCCCCCAGGGTTTGGCCAGCGAAGGGCGGTGCGGTCAAGGGGCGCGGGGTCGAAGACACGGGGGACGAACCCCCGTCCGGCTGGGGCGGTTGCCCACCGCCGGGGGCGGCGTCCACCCGTCCCGACCCACGGGACGGGCCCGTTCCGGAGAGAACCGGAACGGGCCCGTCGAGTGTTCGGTCACCGCCGGGCGGGCTCACCCGCCGGGCGTTCGGATCCACGGAGGACGTGCGCGTGTGAGGACGCCACGGCCGTCCGTGCCTGGTGGGAAGCGGTCGTCCTCAGGCGGGCTGCCCGACGACCGCCCGGCGGTAGCGGTCCACCACCGCGCGGGCGATGGCCGGCGCTGGGCACAGGGGGTCCGCCACCGCGTCGGCGCCCGCGTGCGCCAGCCGGTCGTGGAACAGGCCCGGGGCCAGGAGCCAGCTGGCCACGGCCACCCGGCGGTGCCCCCGCTCGCGCAGCTGGGCGACGCGTTCGGTGACGGTGGGTCCGCCGGTGGCGATGAAGGCGACCTCCACCCGGGTCCCGAGGCGCCGGGAGAGGTCGGCGGCGGCCCGCCGGAGTTCGGCTCCGGCACCGGGGTCGGAGGTCCCGGCGCAGGCCAGGACCACGGCGTCGCCGGTCCGGTGCCCGGCGTCGTCCAGGCGACGCACGGCGGTGTCCAGGAGCGCCGGATGGCCGCCCAGCGCGGGGGTGACGACGGCGTCGGCGCGACCGGCCCGGGCCAGCTGGTGCGGGATGTCGGTGCGCACGTGGTAGCCGGAAGCGAGGAAGGCGGGCACGACCACCAGCGGGCCCGGGGTGCGGGCCGCGACCTGGCCGACGGTGGGTGTGCGCACGTCGGCGAAGGCCAGTCGGGCGGGCTGGCGGACCAGTTCGGCCACGTCCAGGGCCAGGGACCGGGCGACGGCGGTTCCGTGCGGGTCGCGGGTGCCGTGGACGGCCAGGATCAGGTTGCCGGTGTTCATCGCGTGGCGGGCGTACCCGCTCCGTCCTTCCTGGTGCCGGGGTCAGGAGGTGCAGTCGGGGGTGTCCAGGGCCAGCCGGTAGCCGCGCTTGACCACGGTCTGGATGATCCTGGGGTCGCCCAGGGCGGTGCGCAGCCGGGCCACGGCCGACTCCACCGCGTGGGAGTCGGCGTCCTCACCCAGGCAGGTGAGCAGGTGGGAACGGTCCAGGACCCGGCCGGGCTGGTGGGACAGCGCCCGCAACAGCCGCATCAGGGTGGGCGAGAGCGTGTGGACGACGCCGTCGACAAGGACGGCGTGGCCGCGCGGGCGCAGGCGGTGTCCGGCCACGTCCAGCGCGGGGAACCGGGCGGGCAGCTCCTCCGCGAGCCTGCGGACCTGGGAGCCGATCCGGGCCCGGTCCGGCCAGACGGTGGGGATGTCGTGGGCCATGAGGGGACGCGCGGTGACCGGACCCACGCACATGGCCAGAACGTCGCCGCTCAACGCGCGGACGAGCCGGGCCTGCTGACCGGTGGTGTGGGCGCGGGCCAACAGCCCTGCTGCGGCGGGCGCGCTGGTGAAGGTCACCGCGTCCACTCCCCCGCCGGTGACCGCCTCGATGAGCCGGTCCAGGGCGGCGGTGTCCTCGGGCGGGGTCCAGCGGTAGACGGGTACCTCGACCACCTCGGCTCCGGCCAGGCGAAGCGCGGCGGTGAAGTCCGGCAGGGGCTCGCCGTGCAGCTGGACGGCCACGCGCAGGCCCCGGACGCCCTGTTCGAGCAGGTGGTCCAGGACCTCGGCGGAGGACTCCGAGGGCGGTGACCACTCCTCGGTGAGCCCGGCCGCCCGGATCGCTCCACGGGCCTTGGGACCGCGTGCCAGCAGCCGGGAGGCGCGCATACCGTCCAGGAGCCCCTCGGCGGTTCCCCATGTCTCGCACGCCTCGACCCAGCCACGGAAGCCGATACCGGTGGTGGCCACGACGACGTCGGCGGGGCGGAGCGCGAGCTCGTCGGAGACCGACGCCAGGCGCTGGTCGTCGCTGAGGGGCACGATGCGCAGGGCGGGCGCGGCCACGACCCGGGCCCCCTTGCGGCGCAGCAGGGCACTCATCTCCTCGGCGCGGCGCGCGGCGGTCACCGCCACGGTGAACCCGGCGAGCGGCGCTGCGGTGGCGGGTTCGTTGCCCGGAGGAGTGGTGGCGGGGGCGGTGCTCACGGTGTTCCCCCCTCGGTGGCGATCTGCACCGTGCCGCCCCTCTGGCGCACGGACCAGGTGGTCAGTCGCGTGTCGCCGTCGAGGCCGGTTCCGGTGCGCAGGGAGTAGACCTCCTTGAGCATGGGCGAGGTTATGGTGGGTTCCCCGCCCCGGTCACCGACGATGCCCCGGGAGATGACGGCGGCGCCGGTGCGGGGGTCGATGTTGTCCACCGCGTACAGGTGGTGGTCGCGGGTGCGGAACAGGGCGACCTGTCCGCCGTCGGGGAGCAGCACGGCCACACCGTCCTCGACGCGCAGAGTGTGTGCGGGGCAGACGTCGGTCCAGGTGATGGCGGGTGCCTGCGTGGTGACGGTCATCGGGTGGCCTCCTGCGGTCGTCGGGCGGGCATGCCCAGGTTCACGGACGCGGTGTCGGGCACCCGCTGGTCGCGGGCGGTGGTGAAGCTGATCGTGGGGTCGGGCGTGTGGGGGGCGTTGGCGAAGGACACGAACCGGGAGAGCTTCTCCGGGTCCGCCAGGACCGCGGCCCACTCGTCGGTGTAGGAGGCCACGTGCCGGTCCATGGCCTCCTCCAGTTCGGCGGCGACGCCCAGGGAGTCGTGGACGACGACGTCGCGCAGGTGGTCCAGGCCGCCTTCGAGGGACTCGATCCACGGCGCCGTGCGCTGGAGCCGGTCGGCGGTGCGCACATAGAACATCAGGAACCGGTCGATGTAGCGGATGAGGGTGGGCTCGTCCAGGTCACCGGCCAGGAGTTCGGCGTGGCGGGGTGTGAACCCGCCGTTGCCGCCCACGTACAGGTTCCAGCCCTGGTCGGTGGCGATCACCCCGAAGTCCTTGCCCCGGGCCTCGGCGCACTCCCGGGCGCATCCGGAAACGGCGGACTTGAGCTTGTGGGGTGACCGTAGGCCCCGGTAGCGCTCCTCCAGGCGGATGGCCAGACCCACCGCGTCCTGGACCCCGTAGCGGCACCACGTGGTGCCCACGCACGACTTGACCGTGCGCAGGGCCTTGCCGTAGGCGTGTCCGGACTCGAAGCCCGCCTCCACCAGGCGCGCCCAGATGGCGGGCAGCTGTTCCAGCCGGGCCCCGAACAGGTCGATCCGCTGGCCCCCGGTGATCTTGGTGTAGAGGTCGAAGTCGCGTGCCACCTCACCGATGACGATCAGTTTGGCGGGGGTGATCTCCCCGCCGGGGACGCGCGGCACGACCGAGTAGGTGCCGTTGCGCTGGATGTTGGCCAGGTAGCGGTCGTTGGTGTCCTGGAGGGTGGCCTGCTCGCCCTCCAGGATGTGGCCGTTGCCGAGCGAGGCCAGGATCGACGCGACGGCGGGTTTGCAGACGTCGCAGCCGTGTCCGGTGCCGTGGGCGGCGATCAGCGCGGAGAAGGTGGAGGTGCCGGTGGCCCGGACGATCTCGACGAGTTCGGCGCGCGACTGGGTGAAGTGCTCGCACAGGGCCCTGGACTGCTCGATTCCGGACTGGGCGAGGATCCGCTTCAGCATGGGTACGCACGAGCCGCAGCTGGTGCCCGCCCTGGTGCAGGCCTTCAGCGCGGGGACGTCGTGGTTGCCAGCGTCGACGGCCCGGGTGAGGTCGCCCTTGGTGACGGCGTTGCACGAGCAGATCTGCGCGTCGTCGGGCAGTGCCTCGGCGCCCAGCCCCGCGGCGCCCTCCGGGGTGATCAGGGCGAGCGGGTCACCGGGCAGCGGGGATCCGACCAGGGGGCGCAGGGTGGCGTAGGCCGAGGCGTCACCGACCAGGGCACCGCCGAGCAGGGTGGTGGCGTCGTCGGAGACCACGAGCTTGGCGTAGCGGCCGCCCGCGGCGTCGTTGACCACGACGTCCAGGGCTCCGGGTGTGCGACCGTGCGCGTCACCGAAGCTGGCGACGTCGACCCCGAGGAGTTTGAGCTTCGTGGAGGTGTCGGCGCCGGTGAAGGTGGCCGCGCCGCCCAGGAGACGGTCCGCGACGACCTCGGCCATGGCGTTGCCGGGAGCGATGAGGCCGTAGACGGTGCCGTCGTGGTGTGCGGCCTCACCGACGGCGTGGACGCGGGGGTCGCTGGTGGTGCAGGTGTCGTCGATGACGATGCCGCCGCGCTCGGCCACGCGGAGTCCGGCGGCGCGGGCGAGGTCGTCCCGGGGGCGGATGCCCACGGAGAACACGACGATGTCGGCGTCCAGGTGGGCGCCCCCGTCCAGGGTCAGGCGCGCCGCGCGCCCCTGGGGCGAGGGTTCGACGCCCGTCGAGGCGACGCCGGTGTGCACGTGTACGCCCAGGTCGGCCACCAGTGTGCGCAGCAGGGACGCGGCGCCCTGGTCGAGTTGGGCGGGCATCAGGTGGGGGGCGAGTTCAACCACGTGGGCCTCCAGCCCCAGCAGGCGCAGGGCGTTGGCGGCCTCCAGCCCCAGCAGGCCGCCGCCGACGACCACTCCGGTGCGGGCGCCACGGGCGGAGGCCGTGATGGCCTCCAGGTCCTCGATGGTGCGGTAGACGTGGCAGCCCGGGAGGTCGTGTCCGGGGATGGGCGGCACGAAGGGGGTGGAGCCGGTGGCCAGGACCAGGCGGTCGTAGGGCAGTTCACGGCCGCTGGCGGTGGTCACCGTGCGGCGGACGCGGTCGACGGCGGTGGCGCGTTCGCTGACGTGCACGTCGACGGCGGGGCCGGAGAGGTCGCCCAGGGAAAGGTCCTGGGCGCTGGCTCCGTCGAAGTAGGAGGACAGGGCGACCCGGTCGTAGGCGGTGCGGGGCTCCTCGCCCACGACGGTGACGTGCCAGCGCCGGTCGGTGTCGCGGTCCCGGAGTGCCTCGACCAGGCGGTGGCCGACCATGCCGTTGCCGATGACGACGAGCTCTTCCATGGTGTGCTCGGCTCCTCGTGTAGCGGGTGCGGACTGCGTCCAGGCAACCTCGCGGGTGTTTCCCTCGGGTCAGACGACCGTGTCGCGGTTGTTTCGTTGTGCTGCCACCGCAGGTGGGGGCGGGGTGATGCGCGGACCGGGGTGGAGCGGCCGTCCGACGGGCCCGGTCACCCCACCGGGGCGGGCCGCATCCCCGACAGCAGGGCCCCCACGTCGCGTACGCACCCGCCGCAGCCGGTGGTGGCGCGGGTGCGTTCGGCGACGGCCTCGCGGGTGCGGGCCCCGTCCAGCCACGCCTTCTCGATGTCGGCGCGGCTGACCGCGTTGCAGCGGCACACCGGCGCCTCCGCCGCCCCCTGGGCCTCGGGGACGGTGGTGGGCGGCCCCTGGAGGAGGGCGAGGCGGTCGGAGGGCACCGGGGCGCCGGTGTCGTAGAGCTGGGACAGGGTGGCGGCGGCCTCGGGGAAGCCCAGCAGCACGGCGCCCACCACCCGTTCCCGGCGTACCGCGAGCTTGGCGTAACGGCCGCCGTGGCGGTCGCTGATGGTCAGGGTCTCCAGTCCCGGGGCGTCGTCGTCCTCGTGGACCCGCCCGAACGCGGTCAGTTCGATGCCCTCGGCCTTGAGCCGGGTCAGCGGTCGGGCTCCGGTGTAGGAGGCGTGCGGCGCGGAACCGGTCAGGCGCCGGGCCAGCACGGCGGCCTGTTCCCAGCCCGGCTGGACGAGTCCGGCACCGCCGCCGGGGTGCTGGGCGCAGTCACCGACGGCGTGCACCCGGGGGTCGGAGGTGGCCAGGCTGTCGTCCACGACCACCCCGTGGTCGACCACGATCCCGGCCCGGGCGGCCAGTTCGGTGTTGGCGCGTACCCCGGCCGCGACCACCAGGGCGTCGCCGGGCAGGACGGTGCCGTCGTCCACTTCCAGACCGGTACCGGGGATCCAGCGGGCGGCCGAGCGGCGCGCGTGCACCGCCACGCCCAGCGTGGCGTAGCTGTCGGCCAGGACCCGCGCGGCGCCCTGGTCGATCTGACGGCACATGATCCAGGGCGCGGACTCCACGACGGACACCCGTGCCCCACGGCCCACCAGGCCGCGTGCGGCCTCCAGGCCCAGGACGCCTCCGCCCAGGACCACCACGGGGGCGCCGGGCCGGGTCTGGGAGAGGAGGTGCTGGCAGTCCTCCAGGTCGCGCAGGGTGTGCACCCCCTCCCCCGGTCCTCCGTCCGGGGCGCGCACTCCGGGAACCGGCGGGAGCGCGGCGCGCGCTCCGGTGGCCAGGACGAGTTCGTCGTAGGTGAGGTGCGTTCCGTCGTCCAGGGAGAGGACCCGCCGCCGGGCGTCCAGGGCGGTGGCGGCCACACCGGTGCGCACGGTGATCCCCGCTCCTCCAGGGGCCGGTAGCCGGATCTGGTCGGGGCCGTAGTCCCCGGCGAGCACGCCCGAGAGGAGAACGCGGTTGTAGGCGGGGTGCCGTTCGGCGCCGACCACGCTCACGCGCACGCGGTCCCCCGCCGGGTCCAGCCGGGCCGTCTCCTCCGCGAATCGGGCGCCGACCATACCGTTCCCGACGACCACGATCCGGCGCGGGGACGTTCTCTGCGCGGTGTTCAACTGGTGCCTCCTGGCATGGGTGCGCTGGCCGGGCCCCGGGTTCCTCGACCCCGGCCGGGCGGATCGGGTTCCAGGCGTACGGCGCTGACCTTGAACTCGGGCATGCGGCTGACGGGGTCCAGTGCCGGGTGGGTGAGGTTGTTGGCGGACTGCTCACCGGCGAAGTGGAAGGGCAGGAACACCGTGTCCAGACGGGCGGTGGGCTCCAGGCGCACCCGGGCGCGGGTGTGGCCACGGCGGGAGGTGACGCGGGCCCAGTCCCCTGCGGCGAGTCCGGAGCGCGCGGCCGTGGCGGGGTGCACCTCCACGTACGCCTCGGGTTCGGCGCCCTCCAGCTCGGCCACGCGGCGGGTCTGGGCTCCGGACTGGTAGTGGCCCATCAGTCTGCCGGTGGTGGCCACCAGGGGGTACTCGGTGTCAGTGGTCTCGGCGGGGGCGCGGTGGGAGACCGGGACGAGGCGGGCGCGACCGTCGGGGTGGGCGAAGGTGTCCAGGAACAGGCGGGGCGTGGACCCGGTGGGGGTCCGGACCGGCCAGTACAGCGCCTGGCCGTCGGCCAGGCGCCGGGGGGTGACGCCGGAGTAGTCGGCCGGGCCTCCGGCGGAGGCGCGGCCGAGTTCGGCCAGGACGGCGTCGGGATCCGTCGGGAACCGCTCGGCGGGTTGCCCCAGCCGCACGGCCAGGGCGGAGAGGACCTCCAGGTCGGTCCGCACCCCCTCCGGCGGGGCGGTCGCCCTTGCCCGGCGGAGGACGCGGCCCTCCAGGTTGGTCATGGTGCCGCCCTCCTCGGCCCACTGGGCCACGGGCAGCACCACGTCGGCCGTGGCGGCGGTCTCCGAAAGCACGAAGTCGGCCGCCACCAGCAGGTCCAGGGAGTCCAGGCGGTCGCGTACCCGTGCGGTGTGGGGGGCCGACACCAGGGGGTTGGAGCCGAACAGCAGGAGGGCGCGCGGCCCGTCGGGGGTGCCCAGGGCGTCGAGGAGTTCGAAGGCCGAGCGGCCCGGACCGGGCAGGGCGGCAGGGTCCACCCCCCACACCCGGGCCACGTGTTCACGTGCGTCCGGATCGTCGATACGGCGGTACCCGGGCAGCTGGTCGGCCTTCTGGCCGTGCTCGCGTCCGCCCTGGCCGTTGCCCTGACCGGTGATGCACCCGTAGCCCGAACCGTGGCGGCCGGGCAGCCCCAGGGCCAGGGCCAGGTTGATCCAGGCCGACACCGTGTCGGTGCCCTTGGAGTGCTGTTCGGTGCCGCGCCCGGTGAGGACGTAGGCGGAGCGGTTCCCGGCGGCCCGGCCCAGCAGGTCGGCGGCGGCGCGGATGCTCGCGGCGGGTACGCCGGTGACCCGTTCGGTGCGTTCGGGCCACCAGGCGGCGGCGTGCTCCCAGGCGGCGTCGAACCCGGTGGTGCGTGCGGCGACGAACGGTTCGTCGCACCAGCCCCGCACGCGTGCCGCGTGCAGCAGCCCCAGGGCCAGGGCGAGGTCGGTACCGGGCCGGGGAGCCAGGTGGAGGCCGCCCCGGTCGAGGGCGACACGTGCGGTGGCCGACCGGCGCGGGTCGATGACGATGAGAGTGGGCGCGGAGAGGTGCCCCATCATCGGCGGCATGGTCTCGGCGGGGTTGGCCCCGGCGAGCAGGACCACCTCCGCCTCGGCCACGTCGGTCAGGGGGAAGGGCATGCCCCGGTCCAGGCCGAAGGCGCGCGTGCCCGCGGCGGCGGCCGAGGACATACAGAAGCGGCCGTTGTAGTCGATCTGGGAGCTGGCCAGGGCCAGGCGGGCGAACTTGCCCAGGGCGTAGGACTTCTCGTTGGTCAGGCCGCCACCGCCGAAGACCGCGACGGCGTCGGGGCCGGACTCGGCGCGCAGGGAAGCCAGGCGTTCCGCGACGTGGTCCAGGGCGGTGTCCCAGTCCGTCTCGACCAGCTCGCCGCCGCGCCTCTCGCGCAGCAGGGGGCGGGTGAGGCGGTCGGGCACGGTGAGGAGCTCGGCGGAGGTCCAGCCCTTGCGGCACAGGCCGCCCCGGTTGGTGGGGAAGGGGGCCGGACGGGCGGCCAGGCGCCCGTCCGGTCCGGGTTCCAGGCTCATGGCGCACTGGAGCGCGCAGTAGGGACAGTGGGTCGTGGTCATCGGGCCGTCACCGGGAGGGGCGCGTCGGCGGAGGCGGAGCGCGCGGGGCGACGCAGGTACACCGCCCAGGTGACCCCGGCGCAGAGCAGGTAGAACGCGCCGAAGGCGACGAAGGCGGGAGCGGTGGAGCCGGTCGCGGCGAACGACTCGCGGAAGCCGACGTTGATGCCCACGCCGCCCAGCGCGCCGACCGCGCCGATCAGGCCGAGCATGGAGGAGGCCACGCGCTTGGTGCGTGCCAGGGCCTGTTCTCGGGGTTCTCCGGCGGCGATGGCGTCCTCCGCCCGGGCCGCGTAGATGGAGGGGATCATCTTGTAGGTGGAGCCGTTGCCCAGGCCGGTGAGGACGAACATCACCGCGAACGCGCCGATGAACAGGCCCAGCTGGCTGGCCTGGACGGCCAGGACGAGCACGGCGGAGCAGACGGCCATGGCGGTGAAGACCCACAGGGTGACGCGGGCCCCGCCCAGGGAGTCGGCCAGCCTGCCGCCGACTGGCCGGATGAGCGAGCCGAGGACCGGTCCCAGGACGGCGATCCCCGCGGCCTGCACGGGCTCCAGTCCGAACTGGGCCTGGAGCAGCAGGCCGAAGGCGAACCCGGTACCGATGAAGGAGCCGAAGGTGCCCACGTACAGCAGCGACATGATCCAGAAGTGGCGGTCGCGGGTGGCCGACAGCTGCGCGGCCGCGTCGGCGCGCACGTGGACGAGGTTGTTCATGGACCGGTACGCCCACCAGGCCGACAGCAGGATCAGCGGCGCGTAGAAGAGCGGGACCAGGTACCCGGAGGAGGTGGTGAACAGGGCGATGACGGCCAGTCCGACCAGCTGGACGGTGGCGACGCCGATGTTGCCGCCGCCCGCGTTCAGGCCCAGGGCCCACCCCTTCTCCCGTTCGGGGAAGTAGGAGTTGATGTTGGCCATGGAGGAGGAGAAGTTGCCGCCGCCCACACCCGCGGTGGCGGCCAGGACCAGCAGCAGCCAGAAGGGGGTGTCGGGGTCGCGGACCAGGAAGAAGGCGGCCACGGTCGGGACGATGAGCGCCAGGGTGGCGACGACGGTCCAGTTGCGTCCGCCGAAGATCGGCACGGCCAGGGTGTAGGGCACGCGCAGGACGGCGCCGACCAGGGTCACCACCGACAACAGCAGGAACTTCTGCTCGGGGGTGGTGGAGAAGCCGTGCTCGGGCGTCATGAACAGCACGAGCACCGACCAGATGCTCCACACCGAGAAGCCGATGTGCTCGGAGGCGATGGAGGCCCACAGGTTGCGGCGGGCCACCCGGCGCCCCCCGTCGTTCCAGAACGCCTCGTCCTCCGGGTCCCAGCGGGAGATCCAGCTCCTGCCTGTGCGCGGCGCGCGTTGGCCTGTTCCGGTCACGGCTGGTGCCTTCCTGATTGACGGGGTCGACGGAACCGAAGGTAGGAAGGCCGCGTTGCCGGGAGGTGTCCGACGGTGACACACGGGGGAACAGTCGGCTCACTCGGAGGGCGCGGCCGTGGTGAGAACATCCGTCGACGCTGGTGGAAGGTAGTGGCCCGGCTACGCGTCGACAAGGGGGATCCGCTGTTTGTGGGAGGAATCACCCTCCGCCCGCGTCGGGCCGCCCCTGCGGAGGCGACGGGTTCGACCTCCGGTGCCCCGGGTAGCCCCTCCCAGGCCACCCCCCAACACGGAGAGAGTCAGCACCATGCCCCCCTGTGAACGGCGCTCGCGGGCGCCCCTCGCCGCGAGCGGCACCGCGCTCGTCCTGTCCCTCACCGCCTGTACCGGCGCCTCCACCGTCGACGACGGTGTGGAGGGAGCCTCCGCCGCCGGGTCCGGGTCCCTGTCGGCCGGCTACGTCGGCAGCATCGACCAGCTCGGCCTGCCCATCGCCGCCGAGACCGGCACATTCGAGGACCACGGCCTCGACGTGACCCTGGCCGCCCCGTTCCCCACGGGCGTCGACGCGATCAACGCGCTGGAGGCGGGCGACGTCGACGTCATCCAGGTCGGCGTCCCGGGCCTCGCCGCGCTCGACAGCGGCGTGGACCTCGTCATCGTCGGTCACTACAGCGGGTCGGCGGCCCAGCGCAACGTCGACGACACCATGTCCCTCGTCGCCGTCGAGGACGCGGACATCGACCCCGAGGACCTGACCACTCTGGAGGGGAGGACGATCGCCACCAGCCTCGGCACGATCAACCACCTCTACCTGCTCGCCCTGCTGGAGGAGGAGGGTGTCGATCCCGAGGACGTCGACCTCGTCAACACCGCGCCACCGGACATGCCCGTGGCCCTGGAGACCGGCGGCGCCGACGCGGCCGTCGCCTGGGACCCGTGGCCCCTCACCGTCACCGACCAGGTCGAGGGCGCGTGGGAGGTGGTCCGCGGCGGCGGCTACCTCCCCTACGTCGGCTACGTCATGACCACGCCGGAGTACCTGGCGGGGAACGGGGAGACGGTTCGGGCGTTCCTGACCGCCCGCGCCGAGTCCGACCAGTGGATCCGGCACCACCCGGAGGACGCGGCCGACTCCGCCACACGCTGGTTGACCGGCACCGATCCCGACATCGCCCGGGCCGCCATGGAGCACAACCTCGCCCAGCTGGACGGCCGCTTCTCCGCCTGCAACTACCTGGCGCTGGACACCGTCTCCCGGCTCCTGTCGGAGCAGGGTGTCACCGGGGCCGACATCGACGTCGACTCGGTGGTGGACCCCTCGTTCGTCCTCGCGGTCCAGGAGGACCACCCCGAGCTGTTCGACGACCTGCCCGAGGTCCCCGACTCGGCCCGGATCACGCCCGACCACACCTTCGACCGCGCGGCCGACGAGGAGGCCTGCGCGGTGTGAGGCCGGGGGCGGGACACCCGGGGCGGCGCCCTCGGGTGGCCCGCCGGGAAGACGGCGACGGGGGGGGGGGGGGGGGGGGGGGGGGGGGGGGGGGGGGGGGGGGGGGGGGGGGG
>NZ_CBDRIY010000035.1:0-68943 GCF_965344335.1 Nocardiopsis eucommiae | reverse complement strand
CCCCCCCCCCCCCCGCTCCGGGAACCGGAGGACCGACCGTCCCCGTCCGCCGCCTACTGCTGCTGGCGCTTCCGGTTCGCCGTGATCCGGCCGCGCTCCTTCTGGTCGAGGATGACCTTGCGGATGCGGACGTTCTCGGGCGTCACCTCGACGCACTCGTCCTCGCGGCAGAACTCCAGGGCCTGCTCCAGGGAGAGCTTGCGCGGCGGCACCAGGCGGACGAGCTCGTCGCCGGTGGCCGAACGCATGTTGGTGAGCTTCTTCTCCTTGGTGATGTTGACGTCCATGTCGTCGGAGCGCGAGTTCTCGCCGACGATCATGCCCTCGTACACCTCGGTGGTGGGCTCGACGAACAGCGTGCCGCGCTCCTGGAGGTTGAACATCGCGAACGCGACGGCCACACCGGCGCGGTCGGCGACCAGGGAGCCGTTCGGCCGGGAACGGATGTCACCGAACCAGGGCTCGAACTTCTCGAAGACGTGGTTGGCGATGCCGGTGCCGCGCGTCTCGGTGAGGAACTCGGTCCGGAAGCCGATGAGGCCGCGGGACGGGACCAGCCAGTCCATGCGGACCCAGCCGGTGCCGTGGTTGACCATGTTCTCCATACGGCCCTTGCGGACGCTCAGGAGCTGGGTGATGGCGCCCATGTACTCCTCGGGCGCGTCCACGGTGAGGCGCTCGACCGGCTCGTGCACCTTGCCGTCGATGTTCTTGGTGACCACCTGGGGCTTGCCCACGGTCAGCTCGTAGCCCTCACGGCGCATCTGCTCGACCAGGATGGCCAGCGCCAGCTCGCCACGGCCCTGCACCTCCCAGGTGTCGGGACGCTCGGTCGGGAGCACGCGCAGGGAGACGTTGCCGATGAGCTCCTTCTCCAGGCGGTCCTTGACCAGGCGGGCCGTGACCTTGGCGCCCTTGACCTTGCCGACCAGCGGCGAGTTGTTGGTGCCGATGGTCATGGAGATGGCGGGCTCGTCCACCTTGATGAGCGGCAGCGCCACGGGGTTCTCGGGGTCGGCGAGGGTCTCACCGATCATGATCTCCTCGATGCCCGCGATGGCCGCGATGTCACCGGGGCCGGCCTTCTCGGCGGGCTTGCGCTCCAGACCCTCGGTCATGAGCAGCTCGGTGATCTTGACCTGCTGGGTGGTGCCGTCGGTGCGGATCCACGCGACCTGCTGGCCCTTGCGGAGCTCGCCCTGCTGGACCCGGACCAGGGCCAGACGGCCGAGGAAGGGGGAGGCGTCCAGGTTGGTGACGTGGGCCTGGAGGGGCGCGTCGGGGACGTACTCGGGGGCCGGGATCGTGTCCAGGATGGTGGAGAACAGCGGGACGAGGTTGTCGTTGTCGGGCACGGTGCCGTTGGCGGGGCGCTCCAGGGAGGCCTTGCCGTCACGGGCGCACGTGTAGACGATCGGGAACTCGATCTGCGACTCGTCGGCGTCCAGGTCCATGAACAGCTCGTAGGTGTCGTCCACGACCTCGGCGATCCGGCTGTCGGGCCGGTCCACCTTGTTGATCACGAGGATGACGGGGAGCTTGGCCGCGAGGGCCTTGCGGAGCACGAAGCGGGTCTGCGGGAGGGGGCCCTCACTGGCGTCGACGAGGAGGACGACACCGTCCACCATCGACAGACCGCGCTCGACCTCGCCACCGAAGTCGGCGTGGCCGGGGGTGTCGATGATGTTGATGACCACGTCCTCGCCCTCGGGCGTGGTGTAGTGCACCGCCGTGTTCTTCGCGAGAATGGTGATGCCCTTCTCGCGCTCCAGGTCGTTGGAGTCCATCACACGGTCGTCGACATCCTGGTTCTCCCGGAAGACTCCGGACTGCCAGAGCATGGCGTCAACGAGGGTCGTCTTGCCGTGGTCGACGTGAGCCACGATGGCGACGTTGCGCAGGTCACTGCGGCGGGCGGAGCCCTCGACGGGCGTAGCGCTGGACATGCTTAAGTCTCGATCTCCTGTACTGGGTAGAGACCGCAGAGTGCCACGGCCCGTAGCCAGTTTATGCGGTCATAGCGGGCTGGTTGGGATACGTACAGGCCACCCCGGTTAGTTTCGTCACCCTGGAAGGGGTGCGGCCCGGGGTCCTCGGATCGCCCGGAAACCCTGTCAGTACGGGGTTTCGCGCGTCCGGAGGAGCGGTGAGAGAGCCGCCAGGAAGGGGACGTCGGCGGGCATCCAGTCGAGGTCCCGGAGCCCCTCGTCGGGCACCCAGCGGACCGCCCGGTGCTCCAGCGCCCGGGGCTCCCCGGCGAGCAGCTCGGCCCGCAGCAGGCGCAGGACGGCGGGGCGGGTGTGGCCGTCGGAGGGCGCGGGGAAGGGCACGTCGGCGCCGACCGGTTCCCCGGCCCGGACGGTGACGCCCAGCTCCTCCCGGCACTCGCGCACCAACGCCTGGGCGGGGGTCTCCCCCGGCTCGGTCTTGCCGCCGGGGAACTCCCACAGGCCGCGCAGGCGCTCGGGTTCGGCTCGCTGGGCGGCCAGGACGTGTCCGTCTCGGATGATGGCCGCGCCCACCACGATCAGTGTCTCTCCCACGGGAAACCACCCTAGGGCCTCGCGGCCCGCCCGGGGCGTGGTCGGGAAACCCGGGAGGGCGTCCGAGGAGGCGGACCACCGGGGCTCAGGCGGAGACGTCGGCCGGGGGTCCGATCAGTCGGTGGGCGAGGGAGGTGTACCGCCGTCCCGAGGAGGCGTTGGCGACCGCGCGGTCCAGGGCCCGGCGGGATCCCACCAGCACGACCAGTCTCCTGGCCCGGGTGATCCCGGTGTAGAGCAGGTTGCGTTGGAGCATCATCCAGGCCGATGTGGTGACGGGGATGACCACGGCCGGGTACTCACTGCCCTGGGAACGGTGGACGGTGACGGCGTAGGCGTGGGCGAGTTCGTCGAGCTCCGCGAAGTCGTAGGTGACCTCCTCGTCCTCGTCCGTGCGCACGGTCAGTTCCTGGGCCACCTGGTCGATGCCGGTGACCACCCCCAGGGTCCCGTTGAAGACCCCGTTCGCTCCCTTGTCGTAGTTGTTGCGCACCTGGGTGACCTTGTCCCCCACCCGGTACACCCGGCCGCCCAGTCGGCGCTCGGGAACGTGTTCTCCCGGCGGGGTCAGGGCGTCCTGGAGCGCGGCGTTGAGGTTGACGGCACCGGCCGGTCCGCCCTTCATGGGGGTAAGGACCTGCACGTCACGACGGGGGTCCAGAGAGAAGCGGCGGGGGATGCGACGGGCGACCACGTCCACCACGGTCTCGGCGGCGTCCTCGGCCTCGTCGCAGGCGAACAGGAAGAAGTCGGACATCCCCTGGAACTCGGGCGCCTCCCCCTGGTTGATCCGGTGGGCGTTGGTGACCACACCGGACTGCTGGGCCTGGCGGAACACGTGGGTCAGGCGCACCCGCGGGACGGGGGAGCCCTCCTCCATCAGGTCGCGCAGGACCTGCCCGGCGCCCACCGACGGCAGCTGGTCCACGTCACCGACGAACACCACGTGCGCCCCGGGGGGAACCGCCTTGACCAGCTTGTTGGCCAGGATCAGGTCGAGCATCGAGGCCTCGTCCACCACGAGGAGGTCGCAGTCCAGGGGGTGGTCGCGGTCGTGCGCCGCCTCGCCGCCGGGGCGCAGTTCGAGGAGCCGGTGGACGGTGGAGGCCTCGTGGCCGGTCAGCTCCGTCAGCCGCTTGGCGGCGCGTCCGGTGGGTGCCGCCAGGATGATCCTGGCGTCCTTGACCGACGCCATGGCGACGATGGAGGCCACCGTGTAGGACTTGCCGCAGCCCGGGCCTCCGGTGAGCACGCAGACCTTCCTGGTCAGCGCGGTGCGCACCGCCTCACGCTGAGCCTCCGCCAGGGTGGCGTCGGAGCGCCGGTCGAGCCAGTCGAGGGCCCGGGGCCAGTCCACGTCGGTGAAGGCGGGCAGCCGCTCCAGCGGCGTCTCCAGCAGGGAGCGCAGCCCGGAGGCCAGGCCGATCTCGGCGCGGTGGAAGGGGAGCAGGTAGACCGCGCGGACCGGCGCGCCCCCCGGGTCGGGCACGGTCTCACGGACCACGCCCTCGGCGGCGACCAGCTCCGCCAGGCACTCGATCACCAGCCCCGCCTCCACCTGGAGGATCTTCACGGCGGCGGAGATGAGCCGTTCCTCGGGCAGGAAGCAGTGCCCGTCGCCGGCGGACTCCGAGAGGGTGAACTGGATGCCCGCCATCACCCGTTGCGGGCTGTCGTGCGGGACCCCGACCGCCCGGGCGATGGTGTCGGCGGTCCGGAAACCGATCCCCCACACGTCCGAGGCCAGCCGGTAGGGCTCCTCCTGGACGACCCGGATGGAGTCGTCGCCGTACCGCTTGTAGACCCGCACCGCCAACGAGGTGCTGACCTGGACTCCCTGGAGGAAGACCATCACCTCCTTGATCGCCTTCTGCTCCTCCCAGGCGTCGGTGATGAGCCCGGTGCGCTTGGGGCCCAGCCCGGGGACCTCGATCAGCCGGGCGGGGTCCTCCTCGATGACGTCGAGGGCGTCGACGCCGAAGTGGTCGACGATCCGCTCGGCCATCCGTGGCCCGATTCCCTTGATCAGACCGGAACCGAGGTAGCGGCGGATGCCCTGCACCGTGGCGGGCAGCACCGTGGTGAAGTCGTCCACGTGGAACTGGCGGCCGTACTGGGGGTGCGATCCCCAGCGGCCGTACATCCGCAGTGACTCGCCGGGTTGGGCGCCGGGAAGGGAGCCGACCACGGTCAGCAGGTCGTGGCTCCCGCGCCCGGTGTCGACCTTGGCGACGGTGTAGCCGTTCTCCTCATTGGCGAAGGTGATCCGTTCCAGGACGCCCTGGACCACCGCCCCCGCGGGTGTCGGCATGGCGTTCCCCGTCCTCTCAGCGGCCGTCCGTGCCGGGGAGCGGCGGTGCCTCGTCCCCGAGGACGGCCAGCACGCGGTCGCGGTCCGCTCTGCGCAGCCCTCCGGCCACCCGGGTGTAGGAGTGCGCCAGCATCTCCAGCAGTTCGTCGTCGGGAACGGTGCCGTCCAGCCGCACGGAGTTCCAGTGCCGCTTGTTCATGTGCCAGCCCGGTGTGACGGCGGGGTACCGCCCGCGCAGCTCCAGGGCGAGTTCGGGGTCGCACTTGAGGTTGACGGTCGCACGCTCGCCGCCCGTGCCACCGGTGAGCAGGGCGAACATCTTCTGGTCGGCCACCTTGTAGACGAGTGCTCCCGGCCCGAAGGGCTCGCTCTCCCGGGCCTCGGGAAACCACAGCGCCGCGTCGATGAACTGTTCCGGTGTCATGTCCCTCCCCCTGTCCCCTTCGAGCCTGTCAGACCGCACCGACCTTCGGGAGTCCCCTCCCCCGGCCTGTGGACGACTCTCCCGGGGCCGCGCGGGGGCGGGCGCCGAACGGGGCGCGCGGATATGATCCGGCTCGAACCTCCCCACGTCCGGTTGGAGTGCCCATGAAGGCGCGCGGTGTACGCAGGCTCGCCCCGCTCGTACCGGGGGACCCCTGGGAAGTCGGCGGGCACCGGGTGCGCGGCCGGGTCGGCGCGGGGGGCATGGGCACCGTGTACGCCGCCGAGTCACCCGGTGCCCACGGCTACCTGGCCGTCAAGGTGGCCCACCCGGAGCTCGCCCACGACCGGCGCTTCCGGGAGCGGTTCACACACGAGGCGCGCCTGCTCGCCAGGGTGGACAGCCCCTGTGTGGCGCGGTTCGTACGTGCCGACGTGGGCGCGGAGCCACCGTGGATGATCACCGAGTACGTGCCGGGGCCGACGCTGCGCCACCACGTGGAGCGGTTCGGGCGGCTGCGGGGCGGGATGCTGCTCGGGCTGGCGGCGGGCGTGGCGGAGGCCCTGCGCGCCGTGCACGCGGCAGGAGTGGTGCACCGCGACCTCAAGCCCGGCAACGTGGTGCTGTCCGCGCGGGGGCCCAAGCTCCTGGACTTCGGGATCGCGCACGCCGTGGAGGACCCCGACCCCACCAAGTGGCGGCGGCTGCGGCGGATGCGCCGGGCCTACCGGGCGCTCGGACTGCCCTCACCGGCGGGACTGTCCGACGAGCGCACCGCCCGGATGCTCGACCGCCGGGGCACCCCCGGGTGGATCAGCCCGGAGCAGTACCGGCGCCGACCCACCACGCACGGGTCCGACGTGTTCCTGTGGGGCGCCACGGTGGCCTTCGCCTCCGTGGGCCACGATCCGTTCGGGACCGCGCCGCCGAGGGAGATGGCCCGGAGGGTGACCACCGAGGAGCCCGACCTGCGCTACCTGCCCGTGGGGCTGGAGAAGCTGGTGGTGGCGGCGTTGAGCAAGGACCCCGACGACCGCCCGCGCTCCGGGGAGCTGCTGCGCGCCGTCCTCGACCTGGAGGGCCCGGAGGGCGGGGTCCGTACCCCGGCGGGCGCCGGGGAAGCGGGGGTGCGCGGATTGCTGGACCGCCACTGGACCAGGGTCGCGGTGCGGCAGCCGCTGCCGCCCCGCGAGTGGTCGCTCAGAGCAGGCCGAAGTAGGCGCGGCTCTCCTTGGACCACATGAAGGCCAGCATGGCGGCGGCGAAGCCCAGCGGGACGATCGCGAGGAGCTCGCCCGAGAGCAGGGCCCACAGCAGGATGCCCGCGGCGGCCCCCTGGAACAGCAGGGCGCTCCAGAAGACGCCCACGGTGCGGCGGCGCAGCCGGGTGGCGACGAGCACCGACAGCGTCCCGTAGACGCCGGTCACCAGGGCCATCAGCCCCATGTACGAACGCATCATGTCGGCGTCGAAGGCCAGCGCCACGCCCTGCTCGGCGGCGAGCGCGGCCTGCTCGTCCAGGGCCTCCTCCATCACCTCGGCGGGCGCGGACAGCCCCATCACGAAGAGGAGCAGGAGCAGGAGGCCGCTGACGCCGCCGACGAGCATCAGCGTACGGACGGTCACGACCCGGCGGGGCATGGGGGCGTCGGGACGCAGGGCCTCCAGATGAGGGGCGTCGAAGTCGGGCATCCCGCGTTGCGAGGGCACCCCACCCTGTCCCGAGTCGGGGTCGTACGGGTCCTGGCCAGAGGGAAACACGGACGTCCTCCGAGGGAATCGAGCCGACTGTCCCCTCCATGGTAGGGGCGTACCGTCGTGGGGGCGCGGGCCCGTGGGTGGCGCGGGCCCGGTTCGGTCCGAAACCAACTACGGAACGAGACCGCAATCGAACCCAGGTGACCCTGGGCTACCGTCTCGGGTCGAGAACCAGCACGCACACGGAGATTCCGCAAATCGTAACCCCCCGGCCCGTGTCCCCACACCCGTCCCCATCTAGGGTGAAAAAACTCCGACCCCTCCCGCCCCCGGGGCGGAATCCCCGCACAGTCCCCCAAAGGAGTCACAGCAGACATGTCCAGACTCGTGCGCGCGACCGGCGCACTGATCCTGACGGGCGCGCTGGTGGTGCCCCTGGCCCCCGCGGCCAGCGCGTACGCACCCACGGACACCCCTGTGGGCGAAGCCGCGTTCACCCTCACCCTGCTGCACGGCAACGACCCCGAGTCCGCGCTCCTGCACGCCTCGGCCGACCCGGACTTCGGCGGAGCCGCGCGGTACACGACGCTGCTCGACCAGCTCCGCGACAGCGAGAACGCGGGCACCGAGGCCGGAGACGGCGAGTCGGCCCACCGCGGCGTGGTCGCCGTGAACTCCGGAGACCTCTACCTGCCCGGTCCGGAGTTCGCCGCCTCCCGGGAGGAGGGCGCGCCGTTCTACGACGCGATCGCCACCTCCCACGCGGAGTACGACGCGATCTCCATGGGCAACCACGAGTTCGACTTCGGCCCCGACGTGTACGCCGAGTTCATCGGCGCCCTGCCCGAGAGCACCCCCGTGGTCGCCGCCAACGTGGACGTCTCCGGTGAGGCCGCACTGGCCGCCCTGGAGGCCGAGGGCCGGATCGCCCCGAGCACCGTCGCCGAGGTCGAGGGCGAGCGGATCGGCATCGTCGGCGCGCTGTACCCGCCGCTGGCCTCCATCACCAGCCCGCGCGACGTCGTGGTCGACGAGGTCGTCGGCCCGGTCCAGGCCGAGGTGGACCGTCTCACGGCGGAGGACGTCGACAAGATCATCCTCATCTCGCACCTCCAGAACATCACCTACGAGGAGCGGGTCGCCAAGGAACTGACGGGTGTGGACGCCATGGTGGCCGGGGGCGGCCACGAGGTGATGGCCAACCCCGACGACGCCCTGGTCCCCGGCGACGAGGTCACCGTCCACCCGGGCTCCGGCGAGCCGCTGTCCTACCCGCTGGTGGTGGACAACGCCGACGGCGACGCGGTGCCGATCGTCACCGCGGGCTCCAACTACAAGTACGTGGGCCGTCTGGTCCTCAACTTCGACGCCGCTGGCGACCTCCTGACCGTGGGCGACCGCTCCGGCCCGGTGCGGGTCTCCGGCACCGGCGACGACGCCGTGGAACCGCACCCCGAGGTCGAGGCGCAGGTGACCAAGCCGGTCACCGACTACGTCGCGGAGCTGGCCGAGACCGAGGTGGCGCGGAGCGAGGTCGCCCTGGACGGCACCCAGAACCCGGGCGTGCGCACGCAGGAGACCAACCTGGGCAGCCTCATGGCCGACGCCCTGCTGGACACCGGCAGGCGCAACGCTGACGAGTACGGCGTCCCCGAGCCGCGGATCGGTATCCAGAACGGCGGCGGCATCCGCAACGCGTCGGTGATCCCGGC
The DNA here is from genome assembly GCF_965344335.1 of Nocardiopsis eucommiae. Classification (NCBI taxonomy): domain Bacteria; kingdom Bacillati; phylum Actinomycetota; class Actinomycetes; order Streptosporangiales; family Nocardiopsidaceae; genus Nocardiopsis; species Nocardiopsis eucommiae. The sequence goes on along the minus strand of NZ_CBDRIY010000035.1, from coordinate 60,255 downwards.
CGGTCCGCTGACCGTGCTGGACACCTACTCGGTCGCGCCGTTCGCCAACCAGGTCGCCGTGGTCCCCGAGATCCCGCGCGGCCAGATCAAGGAGCTCCTGGAGCGCGGGGTGGCCTCCGCACCCGCCGCCGACGGCGGGTTCATGCAGGTCGCCGGGGTCAACTTCGCCTACGACCCGGAGCGGACCGCGCAGGTCGTCACCGAGGACGGCGAGGTGACGACCCCGGGAAAGCGGGTGCGCAACGCGATCCTGCACGACGGCACGGTCATCGTCGAGGACGGCGAGGTCGTGGACGGTGACGCCATCTCGGTCGTCACCAACGACTTCTCGGCGGCCGGTGGCGACATGTACCCGTTCCGCGACGCCGACTTCACCGTGGTGGGCTCCACCTACCAGGGGGCGCTGGAGCGCTTCCTCACCGGAACCCTCGACGGCCGGATCAGCGCCGAGGACTACCCGGAGGGCGGCGCCGGTCGCATCGTGATCGGGGAGAAGGCCACCGTGCCCTCCGGAGGTGACGACGGCGGTGACGACACGGACCCGACCGAACCGCCCGCTTCACCCAGCCCGAGCCCCAGTCCGAGTCCGAGCCCGACCGACGGCCCCACGAGTGGTCCCACCGACGGCCCGGGCAGCGGGAAGCCCGGAAGCCCGGACGACGGGAAGGGCGGCACACTGCCGGTCACCGGTGGGGCCCTGACCAGCCTGATCGTCGCCGCCGTGCTCGCCATCGGCGCCGGTGGCGGCGCCCTCTACCTGAGCCGCAAGCGCCGGTCGGCCACGGGCACCGGGGAGATCGGGGGCTGATCCCCCACCGTCCGCCGCCGAGCGCGGGCGCACAGTGAACGCGGGCCCGCCCGAGTGGTGACTCGGGCGGGCCCGCGTCGTCGTGCTCGGGGCCGGGGAGGGATCAGCAGTGCGGCAGTCCCTCGATCGGCTTCCAGGGCTCGTTGTCCCGGAAGGCGGTGGCGCTGACGAAGACGTCGCGGTTGCCGGTGTCGTCGTCGGTCAGCGCCCACCAGGTCGAGTAGGCGTCCTCACCGTCGGAGTGCGGTTCGCCCTCCACCTGGCAGAAGAAGTAGTGGCGTCCGGTCCAGAGCCAGCCGCCCGTGGGGTACCGGCTCTCCTGGGACCAGTAGGTCCGCGCGTCACGCCAGGTGGTGTAGTAGTGGCGGCGGGAGAACGTCGTGGCCGCCGGCTCGTTGGCCGGTTGCGCGGTCGGTGCGGCCGTCGGCTCGGCGACCGGTGCGTCCGGTGGCGCCGTCTGCTCCGAGGACGGTCGAACCGGCGGTGGGGTGGTCGGTTCCGCCGAGGGCTCCGTCGACTGAGGGGGCGACCCGCCGGGGGATCCGTTGGTCGGCCCGGTGGGACGTCCGGTGGGTGGTCCGTTGGTCGGTTCGTCGTCCCGGGGGTTCACCGGGGTCTCGACCCGGACGGCCTCCGCCACGGTGAGCCCGGCGGCCGGGGACGCGAGAACGGTCGGCAGGCAGACCGCCAGGGCCAGGGCCAGCGTGAGTGCGCGGGGAGCGCCCCGACGCGTGCTCGGCTCCGGGAACGCCCCCTGTTCCCGCCACCCCCTCGGGCGGGTCGGCCCCTTCGGGCCGCCGGGTCGGTTTCCGGCCTTCTCGTCGCGACGCACCATCCGCACTCCTCGCGTGTCCCCGGACCGGGATCGGGGTCCGAGTTGAGTGACGGGCCCGGCGGGGACGACGCGTGCCCTGGGGCCCGTCAACCACCACCAACACCACCATTGCCACCCCTATCATCACCCAGAGTGTTCAAGTGGACACGTCACGACGCGGCGGATCGTCGGAAGCGGCTCAGCAACCGGCGAAGGACCTGGCGTCCCGGGTCATGTCGTCGCGCTCGGACTGGTCCGTGTCGCCGCCCTCGAACCAGATGAACACGATGTGGCAGGCGTTCTGGGCGTCGACCATGTCGTTGTCGTCCTCCTCCGCCTGGGAGCGCAGGTTCACGATGACGATCGAGGCGGTCAGGATGTCGTCGAAGTCGATGACGCGGGCGACGTTGGTGTCCATCGCGCTCGTGCAGGAGAGGGTCTCCTCCTCGCCGCCGTCGCAGAGGTCGTCGGTCACGTCCCGACCCCCGTTCATGCCGTAGTCACCGCTGAGCTCGGAGATGACCTCCTCGACGGTCACCTTCTCCTGGGGCTCCTCCGTGGGGAGGTCACTCGGCTCCTCGGCCGGCTCCGATCCGGGGAGGGGGTCCTCGGTCGGACTCGGGGACTCCTCGGGTGCGGGCGAGGGGGAGGGTGACGGCGAGGGTCGCGGATCGGACTCCCGATCGGCGGCGATCCGGCTGGTCACGACGCCGCCCAGCGCGAGCCCGCCGCCGAGGAAGGAGGCCCCGGCGAGGATGGCGATGACGGCGAGCACCGCGACGAGGCCGGTGCCGTACCGGCCCCGGGGAGGAGGTGGGCCCTGCGGCGCGCCCCGGGGCGGAGAGCCGAATGCGTTTCCGCCCGGCGGCGGCGGGTGGGGATTCACGTCCTGGAGCTCCTCTGCTGTCCTGGAGTTCTTTCGAAGGGCACTCCTACACCCCGCCGTCGAGCCTCCCAGTTTCACCAAGAACATGCAAAGAAAGAGCTCCTGGTAACCATTTGCACTATTTGACCGGTATGTGATTCGCGTATTTTCGGCCAACCTTGGGCCATCCGGCGCGCATAATAGGGAAATGCGCCACCCTGGACCTACGATCGGCTCCATGACCTGCGTTTTGCTGGCCGAAGACGATGTCTCGATCTCCGAGCCTCTCGCGCGCGCACTACGACGCGAGGGCTACACGGTGGATGTGACCGTCAACGGCATTGAGACACTCGACCGCGCCCGTGCGGGAGACATCGACCTCATGGTCCTGGATCTCGGGCTCCCCGAAATGGACGGCCTTGAGGTGGCACGTCGGCTCCGCGCCGAGGGTCACGGAACGCCGATCCTCATCCTGACCGCCCGAGCGGACGAGGTCGACACAGTCGTCGGCCTCGACGCCGGAGCCGACGACTACGTGACCAAGCCGTTCAGGCTCGCCGAACTCCTGGCCCGTGTCCGCGCCCTGCTGCGGCGTGGCGGGGCCGAGGTGCCGGTGGTCCACGGAGTCCGCATCGACAACGACTCGCGCCGTGCCTGGCTGGGCGACCGCGAGCTCCAACTGACCACCAAGGAGTTCGACCTGCTGCGCGTGCTCGTGCGCGACGCGGGCAAGGTGGTCACCCGTGAACAGATCATGCGGGAGGTGTGGGACACCAACTGGTGGGGGTCGACCAAGACCCTCGACATGCACATCTCGTGGCTGCGCCGCAAACTCGGTGACGACGCCAACCAGCCTTCCTACATCACGACCGTCCGGGGCGTGGGGTTCCGGTTCGAACGAGACTGACACGACCTTGGGTTCGACGCGCTTGCCCGTCGACCGCCCAGGGGGTCGGACGGACGTGAGGTGACATGCGCAGGCGGATGGTTTTCTCCACCCTGGTGGTGACCGTCATCGCCGTCATGCTGCTCGGGCTGCCCCTGGGTGCGCTCACCTACAAACTGGTGCATGACGAGGCCAGCCGGCAGCTTGAGGGCGAGGCCGAGCTGATCGGTGCCGAGAGCGACAACATGCTGGAGCTCCACGGCGAGCTGGACCTGGCCGAGTTCGATCGGGAACACCCGAACCGGTTCGTCCGCATCACACCCGCGGGCGAACCGACCGCCGTGACGGCGGGAGATCCCGCGTTGAACCCCGAGGCCGTGGACTCACCGCGCCTGCTCAGGGCCACCGTCACCACCGGCCGCGACACGAGGGTCGAGGTGTGGAGTGACGGCGAGGAGGTCCAGGAGAGCGTGGTCCGCGCCTGGCTGGGCATCGCCTCGCTGTCCCTGCTGGCCATCGGGGTCGCCGTGGGCCTGTCCATGTTCCAGGCCCGGCGCCTCACCCTGCCGCTGGTCGACCTGGCCGCAACCGCCGAACGGCTCGGCTCCGGAGTCACCACGCCCTGGGGGCACCGCTACGGCATCCCGGAGGCCGACCGCGTCGCGGAGGTCCTGGACCGCAGCGCCGAACGCATCGCCGGGCTCATCGCCACCGAACGCCACTTCGCCACCGACGCCTCGCACCAGCTCCGCACACCGCTCACCGCGCTCACCATGCGGTTGGAGGAGATCATCGCGGAGTCCGACAACGCCCAGGTGGTCAGGGAGGAGGGCGAGGCCGCCCTCGCCCAGACCGAACGCCTCGTGGAGACCGTCGAGAGCCTGCTCGGCCGCGCTCGCAAGAGTCAGAACCCCGAGGTGGAACCGGTGGAGCTCGACCCGGTCCTCAACCACCTCCAGGCCGAGTGGTCGCCCGTCTTCCAACAGGAGAAGCGCCGGCTCCTCGTCACCGGAGACCCCGGACTGACCGCCATGACCGTCCCCACCGACCTCGCCCAGATCCTGGCCACACTGGTGGAGAACGCCTACAAGCACGGTGCGGGGACGGTGACCATCCGCCGACTCGACACCGGCCAGTCCGTGCGCATCGAGGTCAGCGACGAGGGCGAGGGAGTCCCCGAGCACCTGTCCGGTCGCATCTTCGAGCGCGAGGTCAGCGGCGGCGGCGGTACCGGCCTCGGACTCGCCCTGGCCCGCCACATCGCCGAGTCGGAGGGCGCGAGGGTCGAGCTGGTCCAGACCCGGCCGACCACCTTCGCACTGTTCCTGCCCGCCGGGGCCGGAGGCCTGTCGAAGATGACGGGGCCGGTGTAGCTGTGCCGCTTTGGACCTCCGCTTCGCTTCGGTGCGTGTTCGGGCGCCCCGAAAGGCAGGAACCTTCGGCACCTACGGTGTGATGGCTCGTTCCTCGCAATCCCACCTCCGGCACCTCCAGAACCCTGCCGGCGCCCGAACCAAAACACCCCCTTGTGGCCTCGGGCCCTGAGCGGGACTCACGACTGTGGGTGGGCGCGGGTCCCGCCCTCACGCCTCCATCACAAGGGGGTGCCCGTTCGGGCGCCGCCAGGGTTCTGCAAGACGAGTCAAGCCGCCAGCGAGGAACGAGCCAGGCACAGACGAGGATGCTGTGCTTGCCTCAACCCGAATCCCTGGCTTCTTGGGCGCCCGAACACGCACCGAAGCGAAGCGGAGGTGCAGAAAAGCACCCCTAGTTGGCGCTCGCGTGCGCCGTGGAACCCTGGGCGGCGGGGACCTCGCCCCGGACGACCAGATCACTCCACAGCCCCCGGACCCGCTCCAACCCGTAGACGGCCGTCACCTCCGCGCGGGCGCGCTCGCTCTCCTCACCGAACCGGCCCTCGGAGACGGTCGCGTGGATGGACTCCGCCATGGCCACCGCGTCGTCGTGGATCCAGTGCGGGTCGTAGATGGTGTCCGAGCCCGGCCACGCGAGGAGTGCCGGGAGCCCGCCGGAGGCCGCGCACTCGGCGGGGGCCAGGTGGAAGGACTCGTCGTCACTGGTGGAGAGCACGATCCCGACCCGGCGCAGCCAGGTGGCCACGTCCGGCCCGAAACCGTCGAAGACCACCCCGGAGGCCAGGCTCTCGTCACGCTGGATACGCCGGTACACCCGCTCGAAGTAGGCGCGCTCCTCCGGCCGGTTCCAGATCCACCAGTACTCCCACGGCTGCTTGGTCTTGACCGACAGCGTGTATCGGGGGTCCATCCGGCGCAGCTCCGAGAGCACGTCGAGTCCCCGGTCCAGGCGCTTGCGGGACGGCGCGATGCCGATCATGCCGAGCGAGTACTCGGCCCCGGCGAGCTTGGGGCGGTCCAGCTGGCGGTCGTCCACCCAGTTGGGCAGGACCACGACCTTCTCGGCGGGCCAGCCGGTGATCTCGCGGGTGAGGTCGGCGTAGTGCGGGCTCACGCAGACGACCGCGTCGACCTTGGCGATCTCCAGGCGGCGCGGCCACTCCGCGTACAGTTCGAAGCGGTGCAGACGGACGATCAGCCGCTGGTCCGGGCGCTTCCACTTGGCGTAGAAGAGCGCGTTGGGACCGCACCACTCGCAGATGACCACGTCGGCCCAGGCGGCGAGTTCCCGGGACCGGTACTGGTCGTGGGTGCTCAGCCCCTCCCACTCGTCGATGCGCACGTCCAGGCCGGGCAGCGAGTCCAGGTACTCGGCCAGGCGGGTGAAGAACTTGAGGTCGTGCCCGGCGATGACCACCTTGAGCGGACGTTCGGGGTCGGTGCCCTCGGGAGCGGCGGGGATGGCCTCGGCCAGGTATCCGCGCAGGCGCTCGGCCGCGCGTTCCAGGGTGTGGTTCGCGGCGGCGGCGCGGCAGCGTTCGGCGGCCTCGGCGTAGACGGAGCGGTCGTGGTAGGCGCGGGCGATCACGGCGGCCACGGAACCGGTGTCCTCACCGGCGAACAGCGGGTAGTCGGCGCCGAGCAGGGCCTCGTGCATGGGGGTGCGGTTGAGGACCACGGGCAGGCCGAGCGCGCCCAGTTCCAGGACCTTGGTGGACAGCTCCAGGCTGGCGTCCATGTCCGGGTCGCGCCAGGAGAGTCCGAAGTCGCACTCGGCGGACTGGCGGAGGGCGTCGGCCCGCGCCATGCCGCCGCGCCAGTCCACGTGCGGGGTGCTCTCCAGGGCCCTGCGCATGCGCTTGGCCCAGTCGGCGGGCTCGGCGTGGATCTTGTCACCGATCATCACCAGTTCGGAGTCCACCCCGAGGCGGGCCAGCTCCTCGGGCAGGCCGGTCATCTCCAGGGTGTTCCAGCGGGGCGCGAACTTGCCGGTGTAGGCCAGGCGTGTGCGCGCGCGGGTCCGGCCGTCGGCGGCGATGCCCTCGGGCACCACCGCGACGGGCGGGAACAGGACGGAACGGCCACAGGCGGCGGGGACCGTGGACTCCAGGAAGGCCCGCAGCTCCTCGGTCTGGCAGAGCACGAACCGTGAGGCCAGCGCGATGTCGGTGAGCTCGGCGGTGGCGGTCGCGGAAAGTTCCCCGACGCTGTGCGGGAAGTCCGTGAGGTAGGTCCACAGCTTCCCGGACAGGCTCTCCTCCTGTGCGGCCAGACCAGCGAGTCGGCGGCCCCGGACCACGACGAGGTCGAAGGGCCTGCGTGAGTGCAGCCCGCCCATGAGCTCCACGGCCTGCTCGGGCGTGAGGCCGCGCGGTCCGAGGTCGGACAGGAGCTTGTCCTCGTAGGGGCGGATCAGTCTGACCCCGGGGGTCGCGGTGAGCGGCGCCGTCAGCCGGTCGGTGCGGACCTGGGCCTTGAGCAGCAGGGTGACCTCGCAACCCGCCGCCGCCAGGGCCTGCGCCATCGACTGCGCCCAGATCGCCGAGCCGTCGATGATGTTCAGGTCCACGTCCCCGTACAAGAGTGCGCGCGGAGGAGCTGTGCTCACGTTCTTCCCTTCGGATGCTGATGGGTGGCCCGAGTCTTGCGTACTACCGCGCCGCGCGCGTCCGTCGGGGGCGGACCGGCCGACGACTGGTCGGGCGTCGTCGGGGTGGTCAACCGACCGCGCCCGTCGAGGCGTCGGCGTGGGCGGGTCCCTCGTTGTCGCCGTCGGTGCCGGAGCCGTGGTCCGGGCCCAGGGCCAGGAGCCGGGTACCGCGCCGGTTCCACTCCGCCGGGAGCCAGCCCCGGCGCAGGAGGTCGGTGCGCGCCAGCTCCGGGGTGACGGAGGTGACGAACACGTACTGTCTGCCCCCGGTGTCGCGGTCGAAGAAGCCCCGCTCCCCCAGGCCCGGGACCCCGGGGTCGTCGGAGTCGGGGGTGCCGACCGCGTCCGCGTCCGAGCACTCGGCGGCGCAGGCGAGGTCGGCCAGGCGGTGGCGGCCGACGGGGCCGGTCCACAGGTGCGACCACGGTGAGGTGGCCCGTTCGGCCAGGGCCGCCCAGTGCTCCGGTTCGAACCCGCCGACCTGGGAGCGGGTGCCCTCCCGGGTGAGTTCCTCGGGAGTGTCCGGCGCGGTCGAGCGGACGGTGCGCACGGTGAGGCCCTCGGCCCGCAGGCGCTGGACCCCGGGCATGCGCGCGGCGGTGTCGGGGACGACCACCTCGGCGGGGCGCAGGCGTGAGCCGAGGAGGTCGGCGGCGAGACGTTCGGCCTCGGCCTCGGAGGCCGGGTCCGCCAGGACGGCGACCCCCCTGCCGCTCAGCGGAAGTTCGGTGCCGGGGGTGCCCGACGCGAAGTCGAGACCCTCCAGGAGGGCGGCCAGCCGGACGGGGGCCGCCTCGTCGAGGAACACCTGGCGCAGCATGGCCCGCACCTCGCGGGGCGTGGGTGGCTCCGCGCGCAGCCGTGGCACGGTGACAGCGAAGTCCTCGGTGTCGGGCGCGGGCACGGCCGGGTGCGAGACCACCCGGGTGCCACAGGCCCAGGCGCGGCGGCGCAGGCGCAGGTCGCCGTGGCCGGACTCGGGGATCACGGCGACGTTGGCCGCGCGCAGGGCGTCGGGCAGGTCCGGGGAGTCGGCGTCCACCACACCCGCGCCGAGGTCCACCAGGACGTCGGGGACCGGCTGGTCCGGGGAGGTGCGGACGAAGACGGCCTCGGGTCCGGAGACGAGTTCGGCGGCCACCGGGTTGAACTGGTGCAGCGGCACCCCGGCGTCGCCCTTGTGCACGCGGTCGAAGCCGAGCTGGCGCAGGGCGGGCGGGGCCGGTGCGTCGTCGAGCAGGACCGTGGGGATACCGCGTGCGGCCGCGGACTCCAGCACCCAGTGCAGGGCGCGGGTGCGGTCGACGGCGGCGGGGTCGCCCACGTGGGCCCAGGGAGAGCCGGGCGCGGCGGCGGAGGACGACACCAGGAGCAGGTCGACGTCGACCGCGTCCATGACGATCTGGGCGTCGTGCGGGCGCAGCGGCACCGTGCGGAGGTAGGGGTCCACGGCCTTCTCCACGGCCGGGCCGAGGACGGTGGCGACCACCAGCAGGTCCTCGCGGCCTCCGCTCAGACCGGTGAGGAGGCGGGCCTCCTGACGGTCGGCGTCGAAGGAGCGGACCGGCTCGACTCCGCGCCGCTGGGCGTGGTTGGTGGCGCCGCTGCGGCGCCACAGCCGGTAGAGGTCGCGCGGGAGCCTGACCAGGGAGCGGCCGGGCCGTTTGGCGGCGGCGGTGAGTGCGCGACCCACCTGGAGGGAGGTCGACCCCTCGAGCGAGGCCAGGCGGGCCTGGGCCTCCTGGAGCTGGGCCTCGCGCTCGGCCAGGGCTTGCCGAAGCTGTTCGGTCTGGCTCTGTTCACGCCGTTTCACGGTCTGCCACCTTGTGCTCGGTTCGGGAAACCTCGGGTCGGGACACCGGGGTGTCCGTGGTGTGGTCCGGGTGCCGGGGGGCGCCCGCGCGGAGGGGGGACACGGCCGCTCACCGCGACCACTGGGTGAGGACGGAGGCGATGCGCTCGCCCGAGCGGCCGTCCCACAGCGGTGGCACGTCACCGAACCGTTCCTCGGTCCGTCCGTCCAGGACCTTGCCGAGGGCCTGGAGGAGCTCGGCCTCCGTGACCAGCTGGTTGGTGCCGTGGGTGATGGTGATCGGGCGTTCCGTGTTGGGTCGCAGGGTCAGGCAGGGGACCCCGAGGATCGTGGTCTCCTCCTGGACGCCTCCGGAGTCGGTGACCACGGCGGCGGCGCCCCGGGTGAGGGCGACGAAGTCGAGGTATCCGAGCGGTTCGAGCAGGCGCACGCGCGGGTGGTCGCCCAGCCCGGCGCGGTCGAAGGCGGCCTTGCCGCGGGGGTGCACCGGCATGACCACGTCGGTGCGGTCCGCGATCTCGTGCAGCCGCTCGGTGAGGAGGGCGACGTTGGCCGGGTCGTCGACGTTCGCGGGCCGGTGCAGGGTCGCGGCCACGTACCGTTCGGGCAGGTCGAGTCGGGCGCGCAGGGCGTCGGCGTCGAAGCGGTCGAGGTTGCCCAGGAGCGTGTCGATCATCGGGTTGCCGACGAGGTGGACACGGTCCGGGGAGATGCCCTCGGTGGCCAGGTGACCGACGGCTTCGGGGCTGGTCGCGAAGAGGAGGTCGCTGAGCTGGTCGGTGACCCGCCGGTTGATCTCCTCGGGCATGGTGTTGTCGAAGGAGCGCAGGCCCGCCTCGACGTGCGCGACGGGGACGCCGAGCTTGGCGGCGACCAGGGCGGCGGCGACGGTGGAGTTCACGTCGCCGTAGACCACGACCATCCCGGGCGTGTTCGCGGTGAACTCGCGCTCCAGGCCGACCATGAGCGCGGCGGTCTGGGAGGCGTGCGAACCGGAGCCGACCCCGAGGTCGACGTCCGGTGTGGGCAGGCCGAGGTCCCGGAAGAAGACGGCGGACATGCGGTCGTCGTAGTGCTGACCGGTGTGCAGGACCGTCTGGTGCGCGCCCCGCCCGCGCAGGGCGGAGACGACCGGAGCGGCCTTCACGAAGTTGGGGCGGGCCCCGACCACGTGCACGATCCCGGTGTCCTGGCTGCCAAGAGGCGCACTCGTTGCCACGGCTGTTTCCTTCTGCTTCTGGTGGGGGTGTCTGCTGTGCTGGTGTGGGCCGGGGTCCGGCCGGGCGGTCGGTGCGCACGGCCCGGGTGACGGAGTACTTTGCCCCAGCCGTCCCGTCCGTGTCGCCGTGTTGTCACCATCCGGCCACGTCCACGTGGTTGTGTGACTGACCGTGCATGACTCCCAGATTTCCGAACCCCGTGTTCCGCGTTCGCGCGTCCTCTGGCCGAGGGCGGTGACCTTCACCGCGTCGCTGGCCTGGCACCACCTGCGTTCCGATCCGGCCCGCCTGCCGCTGCTGGCGCTGCGGCTGATGCCCGGCCCGGTACGGACCTCGGCGCGTGCCGTGTCCGCCCGTTCGGGCGCGCTGCCGCGTGCCTACTCCCTGTGGGACCAGGGACGGCGCGAGGAGGCACGCGAGGTGCTGCTGTCCGCCGCCACGAACGCCTCGCCCCGCAGGGTGGGGCGCCTGGTCGCGGCCGCCCTCGCCGCCGGTGACGCCGACACAGCTCGTGACCTGGCCGAACGTCTTCCCCCGGGGCCGCACAGGACCTCGGCGGAGTACCGGACCGCCTTGGCCACGGGACGTGCCGTCCCCGCGTCCCCGTCCGTTTCGCCTGACCGTCACGGGTTCACGTTAACCCGCGGTGCGCCAACGCGGCCTGACGACACGGTGAACGCTCAGCGACCGGCCACCGGCGCGGATGACGGCGGGCGCTGGCGGGTGGCGGCCGACCCGGGGAGGCCCGGTGCGGGGATCCGGGTGCTGCATCTGGTCACCAACGCGCTTCCGCACACCAACGCGGGCTACACGCAGCGCACGCACCGGATCGCGGTGGCGCAGCGGGAGGCCGGGATGGACGTGCACGTGGCCACCCGGGCCGGGTATCCGCTGACCAAGGGGGTCCCGGATCCGCGCACGCTGGTGCGGCTGGACGGGGTGGCCTACCACCGGCTCCTGCCGTGGGCGGCGCCCCGGGACCACGTCGACGAACTGGAGTCGGGGCTGCGGCTGGCTTCGGAGTTGGTGGCGGCGGTGCGCCCGGACGTGCTGCACGCGGCCAGCAACCACCACAACGCGCGGCTCGCCCTGGAGCTGGGCCGCCGGTTCGGGTTGCCGGTGGTTTACGAGGTCCGGGGGTTCCTGGAGGAGTCCTGGCTGTCCCGGGACCCGTCACGCAGCGTGGACGACGCCTTCTACCAGGCCGAACGCGCCAGCGAGACGGAGTGCATGCTCGCCGCCGACCTCGTGGTGACGCTCGGGGAGACCATGCGGGCCGACATCGAGGCGCGCGGGGTGCCCCGGGAGCGTCTGCTGGTGGTCCCCAACGCCGTGGACGAGTCGTTCCTGGAGCCGCTGCCGTCGGGTGCGGAGGTCCGCCGCGGGCTGGGGATCGGGCCGGACGAGTTCGTGGTGGGCACCACCACGAGCTGCTTCGGCTACGAGGGGCTGGACGTGCTTCTGGACGCGGTCGCGGTCATGCGTGATCGGGGCGAACGGGCCCACGCCCTGGTGGTCGGTGACGGGCCGGATCTGGCCACGCTGCGTGACCGCGCCCGGCGGCTCGGACTGGAGGGCGCGGCGCACTTCCCGGGGCGGGTCCCCGCCGACCGGGTCCGCCATCACCACGCCGCGCTGGACGTCTTCGCCGTGCCACGACTTGATGAACGCGTGTGCCGCTTGGTGACACCGCTGAAGCCGGTGGAGGCCATGGCTGGTGGGCTTCCTGTTGTCGCGAGTGATCTTCCCGCACTGCGAGAGATCGTGGAACCGGGGGTGTCCGGTGAGTTAATTCCGGCGGGCGAATCGGCACGTCTAGCTGATGTCCTCACAAATCTCGCCTACAGTCATCCAAAGCGGACGTCCTACGGTCAAGCTGGTCAGAAGCGTGTCGGAGCCAACCGAACGTGGACCGAGGCCGCATACCGCTACAGCCAGGCGTATCGGGTTCTTATTCGAAAAATGTCCGAACCAGGACAGATCCCGTAACCGGGGACGACGTCTACCTACACTCGGACGTCCAGCACTCCGAATGGTGGATCCATGGCAGTCCTCGACTATTTGCGCCCGTTCACGAAATGAATGCGAGTGTGACCGCGAAGTGGATGCCGCAGCCTCCAACCCAGTCCCTGTCCCCGAGCAGAGCTCCGGTTCGGCCAGCGACCTCGTCGTCCTCGGCCTCGGTTACGTCGGTCTCCCGTTGGCGGCTGAGGCCGTCTCGGCGGGACTGAGGGTGACCGGATTCGACGTGAGCACGAGAGTGGTCGACGGTCTCAACGAGTCCGTGTCGCACATCGACGACCTGTCGACGGACGACGTCGCCTCGATGCTGGCCCGAGGGTTCAGCGCGACCACCGACCCCGCGTGCCTCGCCACGGCCCGCACCATCGTCATCTGCGTACCGACGCCGCTCTCCCCGGAGGGCGGCCCGGACCTGGGCGCGGTCACCTCGGCCTCCAGGGCCATCGCCGCGCACCTGTCCCCGGGCACCCTGGTGATCCTGGAGTCCACGACCTACCCGGGCACCACCGAGGAGGTCGTCCGGCCGCTGCTGGAGGAGTCCGGCCTCGTCGCCGGTGCCGACTTCCACCTGGCCTTCTCGCCCGAGCGCATCGACCCGGGCAACCCGACCTTCGGCGTCGCCAACACCCCGAAGGTGGTCGGCGGCCTGACCGAGGAGTGCGGCGAGGCGGCCGCGGCGTTCTACGGGAACTTCGTGAACACCGTGGTCCGGGCGCGCGGCACCCGCGAGGCCGAGATGGCCAAGCTCCTGGAGAACACCTACCGGCACGTGAACATCGCGCTGGTGAACGAGATGGCCGTCTTCTGCCAGGAGCTCGGCATCGACCTGTGGGACTCGATCTCGGCGGCCGCCACCAAGCCGTTCGGCTTCCAGGCGTTCTACCCGGGTCCGGGCGTGGGTGGCCACTGCATCCCCATCGACCCGAACTACCTCTCCTACAAGGTCAAGACGCTCGGCTACCCGTTCCGGTTCGTCGAGCTGGCCCAGGAGATCAACGGCCGGATGCCCGCGTACGTGACCCAGCGCGCGCAGGAACTGCTCAACGAGTCCGGCCTGGCGCTCTCCAGGTCCAAGGTCCTGCTGCTGGGCGTCACCTACAAGGCCGACATCGCGGACCAGCGCGAGTCGCCCGCGCGTCCGGTGGCCCGCAAGCTGGCGGCCAAGGGCGCCACGCTCACCTACCACGACCCGCACGTGGACTCCTGGCAGGTGGACGGGGTGGACGTCCCGCGCTCCACCGACCTGGAGCGGGCGATGGCCGAGGCCGACCTGACCGTCCTGCTCACGGACCACGCCGACTACCGGCCCAAGCTGCTCACCGAGTACGCGCGGCTGCTGCTGGACACCCGCGGTGTCCTGCGGCGCTCCGACCCGGACGCCGAGGCCGTGGCCGAGGTTCCCTCACAGGCGCGCCGTCGCGTGCAGCGTGAGGGTGTCCAGGTCCTCTGAACGGCCCGGTAGACCCGGGACCACCAAGGCACGTCGCTTCGGACGCCATCGCGCGTTCGGCGGCGTGCCTTCGTGCGTTCACCGTGACCCAGCCAAGGGTTCACCGGATGCACCCCACGCGTCCACTCGGCTTTCCTCGGGCGGTTTCCGCAGGTGAATAGCGTGTCGCACAGCTGATACCGCACCCTCACAGCGGATCATCGTAATACGGACAAGTCGTACCAACTGGTGACATACGTAGGTGATCTCGATGCACGCGCTTGTGGCCACGATTGTGCACCACCCCGAGGACGCCCGGATCCTGCACCGACAGATCCGCGCCCTCGTGGACGCCGGACACACCGTGACGTACGTCGCCCCGTTCCGGGAGTGCGGAGTGACCCCTTGGGACCAGGTGCGTTCCGTGGACGTCCCCCGCGCCTCGGGCCGTGACCGACTGTCCTCTCTGAGGGCCGCCCGGGCCGCGCTGGCACGCCTGGCTCCGCAGGCCGACCTCCTGCTCTTCCACGACCCCGAGCTGCTGTTGGCCCTGCCGTCCAAGCGCCCGGTGACGGTGTGGGACGTGCACGAGGACACCCCCGCCGCGCTCCTCACCAAGTCCTGGATCCCGGAGCGGCTCCGCAGACCGCTCGGCTCCGTCGTGCGCGGTTTCGAGCGCCGCGCGGAGCGCAGGATGCGCCTGCTGCTGGCCGAGGAGGGGTACCGGCCCCGCTTCCGGGGCGCCCATCCGGTGGTTCCCAACACCACCGAGGTCCCCGACACCCCGCTCCGGCCGCCCGGCGACGACCGGGTCGTCTACCTGGGCCAGCTCTCCAGGGCCCGGGGCGCCCACGACCTGATCGAGATGGGCCGACGGCTGCGCGACCACGGGGTGCGCCTGGAGGTCATCGGCGGCGCCGACCACGAGATCCGGCCGCTGCTGCGGGACGCCCACCAGGAGAACGCGCTGCACTGGTACGGGTTCGTGCCCAACGACCGGGCGCTGCGCATGGCCGCGGGTGCCCTGGCCGGGATCAGCCTGCTGCACGACACCGACAACTACCGGCACTCCCTGCCCACCAAGGTCGTGGAGTACATGGCCCACGGACTGCCGGTGGTCACCTCACCGAACCCGATGGCGCGGGCCCTGGTGACCCAGCGCCCGGAGGGCCCGGCGGGTCTGGTGGTCCCGTTCGAGGACCCGTCCGCCGCCGTCCGCGCGGTGCTGGAGCTCCGCGACGACCCGGGCCAGCGTGAGGAGTTCGCACGTACCGGTCACCGGATCGCGCGGACCTCGTTCCACTGGCCGGTGCAGGCGCGCATGTTCGTCAAGCAGCTGGAGGAGTGGGTCACCGAGGCCAACGGGCCGAGGCCGACGATACCGCGCCAGCGCGTGCCGCGACCGAGCGGTCGGCGGCCGAGCGGTCGACGTCCGGCGCCGCTCGTGGAGTGAGTGAGCTCACCAATGGTTCTCTGTTGAAATATCTTCCTGGCAAACCAGGTTGTGCCCGGTAGCCGGCCCCCAGCGGCATGCCCTGAACCGCACGAGCACAGCTGAGGTTTCCCTATGAGTGACGCCCTCGTTCTGGCCAAGGACGCGCAGGACCTGCTGTTCCGCAGCGCGCGCACCGCCAACACCTTCACCGACGAACCGGTGACCGACGAGCAGCTGCGCGCCATCTACGACCTGGTCAAGTACGGCCCCACGGCGATGAACAACCAGCCGCTCCGGGTCACCGCCGTCCGCTCGCCAGAGGCCCGCGAGCGCCTCGTCAGGCACATGGCCGGGAACAACGCCCCCAAGACCGCCACGGCCCCGCTGGCCCTGGTGCTGTCGGCCGACAGCTCCTTCCACGAGCACTTCCCCACGACCTTCCCCGTCCTCCCGGACGCCCGTGAGAACTTCTCCGGTATGCCGGTCGAGGCCCGTGAGGACATGGCCATGCGGAACGCGTTCCTCCAGGTCGCCTACCTGATCGTCGGTGTGCGCGCCGCCGGTCTGGCCGCCGGGCCGATGACCGGCTTCGACGCCGAGGGCCTGCGCGAGGACCTCTTCGGCGCGGACTCCACCCAGACCCCGCTGGTCGTCATGAACATCGGTCGCCCCGGCCCCGACGCGTGGTTCGACCGTCTCCCCCGCCTCGACTACGAGGCCGCAGTCACCGAGATCTGATCCTCGGTGAGGGAAAGGGGGCGGGGTGCCCACACACGGCACCCCGCCCCTTCGTCATTCCGCGGGCGGCACGGGCCCGAGCACCAGCATGCACACGTCATCGTCGCAGGCGTGCCCGCGCAGCGCCGAGGCCAGCAGCCGGTCCGCGGCCTCCTCGGCCCCCCGGGAGCGTCGCGACGCGTCCCCGAAGCACGCCCGCAGCCGGGCGATCCCGGTGTCGATGGGCTCGCCCCGCCGCTCGACCAGACCATCGGTGTACAGCAGCAGGGCGCCTCCCGGGGGGACCTCCACGCGGTTGTCCGTGAAGGTGAGGTCGATGGGCAGGCCCAGCATTCCGCCCGAGTCCGCCTCGACCGGAGCCGCCTCCCCCGAAGCGTCGCGCAGCAGCGGTGGCGGGTGCCCCGCCGACGCCAGTGTCACGTGGGGGTCGCCCGGACGGAAGCGGACGATGACCGCCGTGGCGAACAGGTCCGGCTCCAACCGGTCCAGCAGGCGGTGCAGGAGCCCCAGGAGAGCGGCCGGGCTCCGCTCGTGGACCGAGTAGGCGCGCAGGGCCGTCCTCAGCTGGCCCATGGTGACCGCCGCGTGGATACCGTGACCGGTGACGTCACCGACCACCCCGACGTACTCGCCGTCCTCGACCGGGAAGACGTCGTACCAGTCGCCGCCCACGTTCATTCCGTCCTCGGCGGGCAGGTACCGCGCGGTCAGCTCCATCCCCGGCAGCCGGGGGAGCCGGGTCAGCATGGCGCGTTGGAGCGCCGCCGCGGTGTCCCGCTCGTGCTCGAAGCGCTGGGCGTTGTCCATCGCCGTGGCCACCCGCCGCGCCAGCTCCCCGAGCATGACGTCGTCGTCGGGGACGGCTCCGTCGGTCCGGTGCAGGACCATGGCGCCCAGCGAGCGGGACGCGAGGAGGAACGGGAAGGCGGTACCGACCAGGCCGTCGGGTGTCGCCTCGCCGCGCACGGGACGCCGCTCCGCGACCGCACGGACCGCGGCGTCCGGGGGCGCGCCGCTCCCGGACCCCTCCAGGGGCACCAGCGAGCCCTCCTCGACCACCCACAGGTCCACGGCGGAGGCGTGGACCGGGATCAGCAGCTTCTCCAGACGCCCGTAGATCTCCGAGCGTTGGAGGGTGGCCATGAGCTGCGCGCTCGCTGCGGACAGGAAGGTGAGCCGGTTCCGCGCCGTCTCGGCCTCGTCCCTGGCGGCCCGCTCCGCCCGCAGCAGTCTGCGCTGTTCGTCGCTGGCCTGGGCGAGTTCGGCGTGCAGGGCCAGCACACCCAGGTTGGTCTCCTCCAGTTCCCGCTGGTGGGAGTCGAGTTCCCGGGCCCGCTGAGTCGCCAGCCCCGACAGCCTCCTCTGGTGCCGGTCGTCGTCCAACTGCTGCGCGACCAGCAGTTCGACCTCGGACTCGGGTGGTTCGAGGGCGGTGTCCGGCAGGGGACCGTCCAGGACCAGGGTGCGGGACCAGGCTCCGTCCGGCTCCGTACCGTCCCCGAGCACACTGGCCCGTAGTTCACGGAGGTCCCCCGACGCCTCCAGCCGCACGACGGCGGCCCGGCCCGCGCCGACCCGGTCCAGGGCGTGTTCGGTGGTGGCGGACAGGAGGTCCGCGCCCCTCTCCTTGACGTCACCGTCCGCGCGCAGGACGTGCCCGACCCGGGCACGGGCCAGCGCCACGTCGACGGCCGAGCGCACGCGCTCGTTCAGGAGACGGTGTCTCATGTCCTCACTCCCTGGAGGCGTCCGGTGTGCCGTACGACGGCGACGGCGGTGTCGTCCCGCAGGGGGCGGGCGGCACTGCCCGCGTCCCGGAACACCCGTGCGGCGATCAGCGCGGCGTCCAGGTCGGCCAGGCGTTCGATCCCCTCCGGAGACCACCGGCTGGGCAGCCCGTCGGTGCAGAGCACCAGGAGGTCGCCCGGGTGCCACTCCCGGTGCAGCGGCACCGGCGTGCGCAGGCCGAAGGCTCCGACGATCCCGGGGCGGGACAGGAGCGTCTCCCAACCGCCACGGCTGTACAGCCGCGCACCGATGTTGCCCACCCCGCAGAAGCTGAGCCGGTGCGCCGACTCGTCGATGTCGGCCACGGCCACGGCCGCGCCACGGCTCGACCTCAGCTCCGAGTGCAGGAACCGCAGGAGGTCCTCGGGTCTGTCACCCGCCCTGCTCCGCACCGTCCGGGCGGCCAGGTCGCTGGCCTCGGCCGCCGCCGGGCCGTGCCCGAGGCCGTCCGCCAGCATGACGGTCCGGTGACCCGAGGCGCTGCGGAAGGCGAGGCCGTCGCCGGACTCGGGCGCGCCTCCCAGCGGCAGGTGCAGTCCCCCGGTCACGGCGCCCGAGGCGAAGGCCTCACGGGCCCCCTGCGGTGCGATCCGGGCGAGGGCCAGGGTGCCCTGCCCGGGGACGCTGTCCACCGCGAAGTAGTCGCAGGCCCGGAGGCACGCGCCCAGACCGGTGCCGAGAGAGCTCCCCGTGGTGAAGCCGTCGGTCATGGCCCGCCGCACGTCACGGATGCCCGGCCCGTGGTCGAGGGCGAGGATCTGGAGGGCCCGGGCGTTGCCCCACGGGTCACGGGAGATCTCGGCGACGAGTCTGCCCCCGCCCGCGTACTTGACCGCGTTGGTGGCCAGTTCGGTCGCCACCAGGGCGGCGTCCCCGGCGCGTTCGGGGTCCAGCCCCGAGGCGGCGGCCGCCGCCTCGGCCGCCTCGCGCGCCCGGCGGACCAGCGTGGAGTCGCTGACCGTCACGTCCCAGACCCTGGTCATCGGCGTCCGTTGAGCGGCGGGCCCGACCACAGGGTGGCGGTGACGGCGGTGCCCTCTCCCGGTGTGGTCTCGACCTCGAAGTCGTCGACCAGCCGTTTGGAACCGCTCAGCCCCATGCCGAGGCCGCCCGCCGTCGAGTACCCGTCACGCAGGGCGAGGGCGATGTCGGGGATGCCGGGTCCCTCGTCGGAGAAGACCAGGGTGATGCCGGTCCGACCGTCGCCGTCGGTGGAGAGTTCCACGGTCACGCTCCCGCCCCCACCGTGGATCAGGGTGTTGCGGGCCAGTTCGCTGGCGGCGGTGACGAGCTTGGTCTGCTGGACGAGGCCGAACCCCTGCTCCTGGGAGAGGCCGCGCACGCGCTGGCGCACCGTCATGAGGTCCGCGTCGTTGCGGACCGGCAGACGGAAGGAGGTGCGCTCGTCGGTGCTCACGTCTCGTTCCAGTCCGTGCCCCTGGCGGCCGTCCGTGGTGCGGTGTCGCGGATCTCGATCCCGAAGCGGGCCGCCGCTTCCGAGACCGTCCGGGCGGTGTCGAGCCCGGGCAGCGCGAGACCGAGTTCGACCAGGGTGATGGCGACGCTCGGGCGCATACCCACGAGCACCGCCTGGGCGGCGAGGAGCCGGGCTCCCGCGGCCAGTTCCGCCAGGACCCGGGCGAGGAAGGAGTCGACCATGTCGAGTCCGCTGATGTCGATGATGACCCCCCGGGCCCCCGTCGAGGCGACGGCGCGGGTCACGTCCGTCCGCAGGTCGACGGCGGCGTGGTCGAGGAGTTCTCCCTGGATACTGATGAGCAGGATGCCACCCAGGTCCAGGACGGGGACGGGGGATGCTCCAGGCTGCACGGGCGGGTCCGATCGGTGAGTCAGGCGCGGGGCGGGAGCCCCTGGACGTTCGTGTTCTGCCGTTCCAACGCGAGTTCCAGCGCGTCCGCGAGGGTGGCCCGGGTGGTGACCGGGCCGAGGTCGAGTCCGAGCTGGACGATGGTCTGCGCGATGGCGGGCCGGATACCAGAGATCACGCAGTCGGCCCCCATGAGGCGGGCGGAGGCGACGGTCTTCATGAGGTGCTGGGCGACGAGCGAGTCGACCGTGGGCACACCGGTGATGTCGAGGATGGCCATGTTCGCGTTGTGTTCGACGATGGCCTCCAGGAGGTTCTCCATGACGACCTGGCTGCGCGCGCTGTCGAGCATGCCGATCAGCGGAACGGCCACCAGGCGGTCCCAGAGCTTGATCACCGGGGTGCCCATCTCCATCAGCTGCTGGCGCTGGCGGTCGACGATCTCCCGGTTCTCCTGGAGGGTGGTCTCGATGACGACGACCCTGAACGTGGACAGCAGCTCGGTCCACAGCAGCCGCGCGAGCAGCACGTCGCGTCCGTCGGCGTCCTCGGCCTCGCGTTCCAGGATCTCGACCGGGGCGGCCCCGAGCGCGCCGACCTCACGGTCGATCTGACCGACGGAGAGCCCGGACCGGCTCCGGGAGGCGCTCATCGCCGCCAACTGTTGCCGGATCGTTCCGAAACCGGGGGCCTCGATGTCGTCGACCCGTCCGGTCTCCGCCACCTGGGCCAGGGATTCGAGCACCGAGTGGCAGGCCTCCACGGCCTCGTCCCGGGTGACGGTGAAGACCGCCTGGAACAGCGGCAGGTCCGCCCAGCGCTGGGCGATCTGCTCGCTCCTGTCCCGCAGGACACGGGCCACGGTCCGCGGCGCGTTCCCCGTCGGGGAGTCGTCGGTCATGTCGTTTCCGTCCTCGATCGTTTGTCGCCCGACAACTGTCTACCAGAATGTCCCGGCCGGGGTCGGTTTCCTGCACCGTTTCCGACGCCGTCCGCCCGTCGGAGCTCAGTCCTTGCCGCGCCAGTCCAGGCACACCACCAGTGCGTCGTCCTCGCTTCTCTCCGCTCGACGGTATCCGCTGAGATGGCGCAGAATCTCCTGGGGGACCGAGGCCGCGGGCAACAGCCGCGTCGCGAGGATGGAGCGGGCCAGCGAACGGTGGCCGAAGGTCTCGCGGCCGCGCCCCGACGCGTCGAAGACCCCGTCACTGACGAAGACCAGCCGGTCTCCCGGCTGGACGGTGAAACGCTGGGTCGTGTAGACGGTGTCCTCCGCCATGCCCAGCGGCATCTGGGCGTCGAACGGGAAGTGCGCCACCGCGTCGTCCCGCAGCAGGTACAGGCGCGGGGACCCCGCGTCGACGACCTCGACCTCCCCCGTGGCCTGGTCGAAGGAGAGCAGCAGCAGGTCCAGGTAGAGCTCTCCCTGGTGCTGCGCGAAGACGGCCTTGTCGGCGAGTGCGACCTGGTCGGCCAACGGCACCCCGGCCCGGCGCGCGTTGCGCAGGGCGTTCACCGCGAGGCTGGTGAGCAGGGACGCCTCGATGCCCTCCCCCATGCCGTTGGTGACGCCGAGCAGCAGGCGCTCTCCCCCGGCCGACCAGTCGAAGTTGTCGCCCCGAATGGAGTAGGCGGGCTCCAGCTGGGCTCCCAGCGCGTACTCCGGGCACTCGTAGGCCCGTCCCGCCAGGAGGTCCCACTGGATCTCCGCCGCCAGGGTGAGTCGGCCCCGGCGCCGTAGGACGCGGTAGTGGTCGGTGTCCCTCTCCGCGACGAGCAGTTCGTGCCCCAGGGCGCGGGCGACGCGCTCCAGTTCCCTGATCGACTCCGGGGTCGGCTCGGGGGTGGGCAGCTCGACCACGAGCACCCCCGTGCGGTCACCCCGGAGGGTCACGGGGAGGCGCACCACGGAGCGACCGGCACCGGGGAAACCCTCGACCATGGGTTCCTGGGAGCCGAAGACCCTCCCCTCAATGCTGTTGAAGAGCGAGAGCCAGCGCGGCTCCTCCCCCGGATCGGTGACGTGGCACAGGGACGTCATCCCGTAGTCGGCCAGCAGCAGGTTCGCCGCCAGCGCCTCGAAGTTCTCGGTCAGGGCCGCGCGCAACGCGGTCAGCAGACCGTCGGGCCTGGCCTGCTGGAGGGCCCGTACGACTGCCTCGTAACCGTTCAAAGTCGTCAACCTGTGTTTTCTGTCAGGGGGAGTAGACGTCCCCCGCCCGATCTGCGGGAGGGGACGGCGATCGGGCACGGAACCGGGCGTTCCGTTATGGTCTTGGAGATACCCGGCCGCCGACCAGGGCACGGGTCCTACTCACAACCGCGAGTGGTGAGGCTGGAAAGTGAGCGCTGAATCGCAGGAAAAGGCACATGACGCCACCCGGGCCGCCTCGGAGGCGACCGAACTGATGGAGGTGCTGTGGGGCCGTGGGCGCGAGTTGGCGACAGCGCCGGTCTCAGCGTCCCAACTCAAGGTCCTGTTCATCCTCGACAGCGAGGACGGCGTGAACCTGCGGACCATCACCGATCGTCTGGGCTCCACCCCTCCGTCCGTCAGCAGACTGTGTGACCGCCTGGAGGCGGTCGGCTTCGTACACAGGACCTCCAGCCCCAACAGCCGTCGTGAGCTGCGGGTCTGGCTGACCGAGAGCGGGCGCTCGTTCATGCGGGACCTTCGCGCCCGGAGGGAGCGGGAGCTCCACACCGTGATCGCCCGTATGCCCCCGAGGAAACGGGCGATGCTGCTGGAGGGTCTCGCCGCCTTCCAGGAGTCGGCGAGCCGGGTCGACGGTGACACCGGAGAGGCCGAGCACGAGCGACGGGGATTCCGCACGGCGTGAACCGCCGCCGTCCGGCGCCCCTCCCACCGCAAAACAATGCCCACATCGTCAACTATTGTCAAGAAGCAACAGTCTGGCCGGCCTCCGGTGATGACCGGGTGCACGGGCCCGCACACGAACGCTCCCCAGGAGTGGGACCGAGTAGGTCGGTCCGGCTCCTGGGGAGCGATCCACGGGGCGGGCACCGTGCGCGCCGGCGCCCCGAACCCCTGTGTCCGTTGGCTTCGGCCCGCGCGCGGGCCGAGGCCAACCGTCAGATGACCGGGGGACGACCGGCGCGGGTCATCCGCCAGGCGGTGCGCCAGCTGATCGGCGTACGCCGCCCCGCGTCCTCGCGCCAGCCCTCACGGAAACCGGAGAACCACGACCTCAGGGCCTCGCGGTCGCGCTCGCGCAAAACGGTCAGCCCCACCCAGGTGCCCAGGTAGGCGAAGGCCAGGGGCCACGGCAGGTTGCGGCGGGCCAGCCACACCCGGTTCCGGGCGTTGAGCCGGTAGAAGTTCTCGTGCCGCGTCGGCGCCACCGCCGGGTGGTACATCACGGCGTCGGCGTCGTACTCGATCGTGTACCCGGCGTCCATGATCCGCCAGGCGAGGTCGGTCTCCTCGTGGGCGTAGAAGAACTCGCCGGGCAGGCCGCCGCCCTCGTCGAAGGCGGTGCGCCGCACGGCGCTCGCCCCGCCGAGGAACGTGGTCACCACGCTCGACTTACGGGAGTCGCCCACGCGCAGCCGGGGCACGTGACGGCGCTGGTCGGGGCCGCCGTCCGGGTCCGCGATCCGGAACGACAGCGCGCCCAGCGCGGGATCGGCCGCGAACCGCTCGCGCACGTGCCGGGCCAGGTCCATGGACCGGTACCAGCCGTCGTCGTCCAGGAACAGGACCACGTCGCCGCTGGTCGCCCGCACGCCCTCGTTACGTCCGGCGGGGATGCCCACGTTCTCCGGGAGCCGCACGGTGGTGACGCCCTCGGGCAGCTCGGGCAGGTCGGCGCCGTTGCCGACGACGACCACCTCGACGTCGGCGTCCTGCTGCTCGAACACGCTCGTGATCGCGCGCCGCAGCTCGGCCGGGCGGTTGCCCATGGTGAGCAGGACGCAGGACAGTGTGGGCTTTCCAGGCACCTGGGAACTGCTCCGTTCGGCTCTGGGCGCACGGTTGTCGTGCGCCGTGGGCGCGCCGGAGCCTTGCGATGGAGGGATCACGGGTGTGGCCATGGTTGCGACCGTTCAGTGGACGTCGTGCGGCTGACAGGTGGACACATGTCAACGTTCGCAGAAACAGACTAACGAAAGAATAAAAGCGACGTGTACGGAGCCGCGGACGGGGTAGCGTCCACGGCTCCGCCAGTGACGTCGAACGTGGGTGCTCCCGCTACTCCAGGCGGCGGGAGGCGAGCACGCTCACGAAGTGCGCGAAACTCATCAGCACCGCGACGGCGGCACAGGCCACCACCAGCACGCGGGTCGCCAGCAGGTCCCCGAGGAGGAGGTCGGCCACGGCCGCCACCACCACGATCAGGGACAGCTCCACCGCCTGGATCAGGCGGTGGACCTTCAGCGCCGAGGCCAGGCGGCGAGCCAGGCTCAGCCCCGAGGACTTCGGCCGCATGGCCTCCTCGGTGATGTTCTCCGGCAGCCCGGCCTTGGCCCGGGCCACCACCACGTTGTCGGTCTCGGCCTTGATCAGGACGACCCCCAGCGCGGCGGTCATGCCCAGGATCACCCAGCCGCCCGACTCGAACTCGCCCTGCGCACGGATGCCCAGGCCGACGAGCAGGGCCACCTCGGACACGTAGTGCCCGATGCGGTCCAGGTAGATCCCGGCCACGCTGGTGCGGCCCGTGTACCGGGCCACCTCGCCGTCGGAGCAGTCCAGCAGGAGGTAGACCTGCACGAACACGGCGGCGAGGACCGCCGACCACAGACCGCCGAAGGCCACGATCACACCGGCGAGCACACCGAACACCATCATCAGGTACGTGATGGGGTTCGGTGGCACGCGCAGCCGCACGAAGAGGGTCGACAGGTACGGGGAGACGTCCCTCATGTAGAGACGGCCCGCCCAGTGCTCCTCGTTGACGCGCTCCTTGATCCCCGCGGGCTGGCCGCCCGCGCGGACCTCAGCGACCGACGGCTTCGACATAGTCCGCGACACTCCGCCCGATCTCGTCCTCGGAGAGGTTCAGGTGTTCAAGGATGGTGAACCGGCCCGGGCGGGTGCCCGGGGCGTGGGCCACCGCACGCGCGAACGAGGCCTCGTCGAGACCCACGTCGGAGGGCACGATCGGCAGTGAGTGGCGGAGCAGGCAGTCCCTGATCTCCTCCAGCCGCGCCTGCGGCCAGTCCAGGTGCCTCACCCGCAGGTAGGACGCGAACAGCGCGCCCAGACCGGCGAGCTCGCCGTGGTTGCTGGTACCCGGGTACAGCTGGGTGACGGCGTGCAGGATCTCGTGGCAGGCGCCGCTGGCCGGACGGCTGGAACCGGCGACGGACATGGCCATCCCGGACAGCACCAGGCCCTCGGCCAGGACCTTGAGGAACCCGTCGGAGTCGATGGAGTCGGGACGGTGCAGGACCGCCTCCGCCGCCACGCGCGCGAAGGTGACCGCCATGCCGTCGACCGGCTCGCCGTTCACCTTCCCGGCCAGTTCCCAGTCCTCGATGGCCGAGATGTTGCTGACCACATCACCGATGCCGGACCGGACCAGGTGCGAGGGGGCCGCCTGGACGTAGTCGACGTCGATCACCACGGCGATGGGCATGGTGACGCCGATGGACGGCTTGCCGCCCTCGTGCTCCAGGGAGCTGACGGGGGAGGCGATGCCGTCGTGGGCCAGGTTGGTGGCCACGGCCACCATCGGGATGCCCGCCATGGTCGCGGCGAACTTGGTGACGTCGATGGTCTTGCCGCCACCGATCCCGGCCACGGCCTCGTAGGCGCCGGAGCGCAGCTTCTTGCCCAGTTCGGTCGCGGCGTCGACGGTGCCTTCCTCGACCTGGAAGACCTCGCACTGCGGCAGGTCCAGGTCAGCGGCGATCTGCGCGCCCTGCCCCGGGCCCACGGCCACGGCGATGCGTCCCTCGGTCGCGATGCGGCGGTCGGCCAGCACGGTCCCGAGCGAGGCGATGGCTCCCCTGCGGACGTCGATCGCCAGCGGGGAGGGAAGCATTCGGGCTAGTAGTGGCACGCGATCTCCCTCGCCTTGGCCAGGTCGTCGTGGTTGTCGACCTCGACCCAGTCGACCTTGCCGATGGGGGCGACGGAGATCTTCTCGCCGCGCCGGACGAGCTCCTGGTAGCCGTCCTCGTAGTACAGCTGCGGGTCGCGCTCCCAGGTGGCCTTGAGGGCGTCGGCCAGACGCGGGGCCAGCGAACCCTCGATGAGGGTGGCGCCGATGTACTCACCGGCGGCGGTCGCGGGGTCCATGAGCTTGGTGATGGTGCTGAGGTGACCGTCCTCGTCGAGGGTCACCTTCATCTCCTCGTCGGCCAGGTTTTTCACGTTGTCCACCGCGAGGAGGAGTTCCGGTCCCCGGGCGGCCAGTAGCGTTTCCTCGACACTCACGGGGTGGACGGTGTCACCGTTCACAAGGAGGACGCCCTCGGAGAAGAACTCACGCGCGGTCCACAGGGAGTAGGCGTTGTTCCACTCCTCGGCCTTGTCGTTGTAGCTGAGGGTGAGCTTGACGCCGTGGCGCTTCTCCAGCGCCTCCTTGCGCTCCTCGACGGCCTCGGCACGGTAACCGACCACGACGACGACGTCGGTGAGCCCGGCGGCGGCCAGGTTGCGCAGCGAGATGTCCATGATGGTCGTCTCGCCGTCGACTGGAACCAGGGCCTTGGGCAGGGTGTCGGTGTAGGGACGCAGACGGCGCCCCGCGCCTGCGGCGAGAACCATTCCGAGCATGAGGGCGTGTTCCTCCTTAGTTCGAGGAGGCTCTCACGCCTCCCCGTTCGTTCCGGCGGCCGGTTGGCCCCCGTCTCCCTGGCGGGTGATCGGGTGATCCCCCAGGACGTCGGTGCCGTCGCCGCCTTCCGTCGCGGTGCCGACGCGGACGTCGGACACCGGTGTGGCGCTCCAGGTGCGCACGGCCTCGCGAACGAGCAAGATCGCCAGGTATGCGGCGAGTATGCCGTAGGCGGCGGCGAGGGCGGACAACGCGCCCCCGACCGCGATGACGAGCATGCGGCCGTCCCAGCCGAGCGCGGCGCGCCGTACCCGTTCCGACCGGCGCACACCGACCGCGGGACGAGCGACGTCGTCACGGTGGTGGCAGACGATCGTTACCAAGAGTACGAACACCAGGAGACCGGGCACACCGGACGCGAGCCCGACCACCGCCAGGTAGCTGTACTCGGTGACGCGCAGGAGCGGGGGTACGAGCCAGTCGTACCGCCCGTCGTGGGGGTGGCCCGAGGCCAGACCGGACAGTAGCAGGGCAGCGACCGGTGCGAACAGGGTAATGCCTGTCAGCCGTCCCCCGTCCGCCACGATCAGGACGAGCACGACGACGGCCCCGGCGACCGTGGTGAGCAGCGGTGGTGCGAGGCCCGGCGCCACCCTTCCGAGCAGAGCCCCCATGTGACTGTCATCACGGAGGAACCGGAGGTCGGGGACGGTCGGCAGGAACCTCTCGCGCGCGGGCGTCTCCCCCGCGCTCACGGACGGGGCTCCCGCGAGGAGGGGTCGACCAGTTCGCCGGTGATCGCGACGACGCAGCCGACCACGAGGCTGAGGAACGCGATCCGCGCGTCGAAGGCGACGGTGGCGACCGCGATGACGAGGAACCGGGTCGGCTGGCCGAAGACCATGATCCGCCGGGCCAGGTGGATCAGGGAGAGGCTCTCGGACGTCTCGGCGGGCTCCGCCCCGGCCACCGGCCGGACCCGGGTGACGGTCTCCGAGGAACCGTCCCGGGGCGGTGGCACCCTGGGACCGGGCAGCCGGAGGCCCTCAGGACGACGCTGTGAGGGCAGGGCGAGAGGATTCGGGTTCGAGGACGCGGGAGGCGCCGAGCGGGCCACCAGGAGCGCGTCACGCAGGGCCAGGGCGATCAGCGCGCCAGCAGCCCACCCCCAGGCGCTGGCGAACCCGGCGGCGGCCGCCCCGAACGCCAGGCCGACGTAGACGACGTACTCACGGAGCGGCGCCACCATGGACACCGTCCAGACGGTGAGGGCGTCCCGACGGTGGGCGCGCATCCGGGCGCGGACGGCGTCACAGCACAGGACCAGCCCGAGCAGGGCCGATCCGGCCGCCGCGCCGACGACGTCGGCCCGGCTGAACCAGACGGCCGCGGCGACCGCCGCCACGAGACTGATCCGGGTCACCCCCGAACGGGTGACGTGCCTGCGCTCCAACATGCGCGCGGTCACCCGCGTCACTGTGCCAGTCATGTCCGTGCCCTCCCAGTATCAACTGAGAGTCACCGTCACCCACGCTCTGTGTACAATCAACCACTGACACGCGTATGGCGCCCGTCGTCCCCTCTTCGGCCTTTACGGACAGTTCCGGACACGAAAGAGCGCACCTCCGGAACAGTCCGGGATGCGCTCTTTCAGGGGTGAGTCAGGCGGCCTGTCCGCCGTCCTTGCCCTCGTTGCCGTCCTTGGGCTCCTCCGGAGCGGGGTCCACGGCCTTCTCCTCGGCCTCGACCTTCTTCTCCGCCGCCTCGGCGCGCTTCT
This sequence comes from Nocardiopsis eucommiae, assembly GCF_965344335.1. Taxonomy (NCBI): domain Bacteria; kingdom Bacillati; phylum Actinomycetota; class Actinomycetes; order Streptosporangiales; family Nocardiopsidaceae; genus Nocardiopsis; species Nocardiopsis eucommiae. The sequence goes on along the minus strand of NZ_CBDRIY010000035.1, from coordinate 32,057 downwards.
TCTTGGCGGCGTCCTTCTTCTTGCGCTCCTCGATCTCCGCCTTGGTGTCCTCGTTGTAGGCGGCCAGGGCGGAGTCGATGTCGGTGTCCAGGGCGAGCGCGCCGCCCTTGATGTACAGACCCCGGTTGCAGAAGCGGCGCAGGTCCTTCTCGTTGTGCGAGACCAGCACCATGGTGCGCTCGTTGGCGAGCATGCGGTCGATGGCCTCGTAGCACTTGCGCTTGAAGGCCTTGTCCCCGACCGCGAGGACCTCGTCCACCAGCATGATCGGGTGCTCCAGCTGGGAGATGAGCGCGAAGCCCAGGCGCACCTTCATGCCGCTGGAGTAGTGCCGAACCGGGGTGTCGATGAACTTCGGCTTGACCTCCGCGAAGTCGACGATGTCCTCGAAGCGCTCGTCGATCTCCTTCTCGCTCATGCCGTGCAGCGAGCCGACCAGGTACACGTTCTCGCGCCCGGTCAGGTTGTCGTTGAACCCGGCGCGCAGCTCCAGCAGCGGGGCCACCTTGCCGTGCACGCTCACCTTGCCCTCGTCGGGCAGGAGCACCCCGGCGATCATCTTGAGCAGGGTCGACTTGCCGGTGCCGTTCTTGCCGACGATGCCGACGCAGTCGCCCTTGCCGATCTCGAAGGAGACGTCGCGCAGCGGCCAGAACTCGTTGCCCTCGGCGTTGGGGTCGCGCTTGTTGCCGTGGATGAACATCTCACGGAGGCTCCGCTTGCGGCGGCGGTTCACGGCGAACTTCACACCGAGGCCCTGGGCCTCGATGACCGGACCGCTGGCGACCGCGGCCTCGTAGGTGGACGCCATCACAACTCCTTCAGAACGGACATCTCCAGGCGCCGGAACGTCCAGTACCCGATGACGAGCATCAGGAGGGAACCGACCACCGCAGAGGTCAACGCGAGAGGACTGGGCGTAAGTTCCTCGAATCCGGCGAACCACACCGTACGGTGCATCTGGAAGATACCCATCAGCGGGTTCAGCTCGTAGATCGTCTTCGCCCAACCCGGGGCGCCCGATTGCAGGACCATCGTGGCCGGGAACAGGATCGCCGACCCGTAGAACAGAATCCGGGTCAGGATACGCGTCAGTCGTTCCACGTCACGGAGCAACACGTTGACCGCGGACAGGAACAGGGTCACGCCCAGCCCGAACATGAAGGTCAGCACGATCGCGAGCGGCAGCCAGAAGAGCATGCCCTCCCAGCTGAACCGGCCGCCCAGCGCGAACACGAAGATCAGCAGCACCGGCCAGGTCAGCAGGTACTCGACGAACTTGGTGCCGACGGTGGCCATGGGGAAGATCTCACGCGGGACCTTCATGGTGGTGATCAGCTTCGAGTGCGTGATCATCGCGCGCGGGGCCTCGCTGAGGATCGCCCCGAAGGTGGTCCACGGGAGGATGCCCGCGACGAGGAAGAGGATGTAGCCGCCCTGCGCCTTGGCGTCCTCGGGTATCCCGCGGTCGGCCTGGAGCACGTAACCGAAGATGAAGAAGTACACCAACGTCAGTGCGAGGGGTTCCAACATCGTCCAGGCGTATCCCAGCACGGACTGCTGGTACTTGACCTTCAGGTCGCGCCGGACCAGGAGGCCGACGACCTTCCGGTTCTCCCAGACGGCCAGCGTCCTTGACGCCACCGCCACCTCCAAGGTTTGAGATCGTCCGGATCACGATGTGCCGGACGTCGCGTCTACGAACTCGCCTGCGCGCACCGACCGTCTGCCCGGTCGGTTCCTCACCGGACCGGAAGAGGGGGCATCCGGGCGACCGGGGGAAGTCGCGCACCGCGCCCGGCTCCGCTACCGGCTCAGAGGAGGTAGCGACCGGGCACGCCCAACAGGCGTCCATAGGTTACCGCTGCATGGGACAGACCGTGCCAACCACGTGCCGCGCCCGCCTCATTCGTATGGTTCGCGGACGGGCCGGCGGTCCCGTCGATCCGACGCGACCGCCGGTCACACCCCCACTCGGCCCGATCCCCCAGCAATCCCCATCACGCGCAAGGGGCCCAACAGACACCTCGCTCACCACCCCGCTGGGGCGGAACGAGCGCCGGGCGTGGACGAGGATGAGGAATCCCTCTGCGAAGGCGCCGAACACGGGCCGAAGCGAAGCGGAGGCCCGAGGAGAAAGGTTCAAGCATGCCCACACGCGTGATCGCGGCGGTCCTGGCCGGAGGGGTCGGCTCACGGATGGGTGCCCCTTCACCCAAGCAGTTGCTGCCGTTGGCGGGACGGCCGATCATCGAGCGTTCGATCGCGGCGTTCGAGGCCAGTCCCGAGGTGGACGAGATCGTCGTGCTGATGGTGGACGGGTTCGTGGACCGGGTCGAGGAGATCGTGGCCGACGCGGGTTTCACCAAGGTGTCCCGCGTCCTGCCGGGCGGGGCGACCCGGACCGACACCTCGGTCGCGGCGCTCGCGGCGATGGCGGGGGCGGCCGACTCCGACCTGGTCCTGCTGCACGACGCGGCGCGTCCGTTGGTGCGTCCGGAGACGATCGCGGCCTGTGTCGCGGCCCTCGGGTCGGCCGGGGCGGTCGGGGTGGCGGTGCCCAGCGCGGACACCGTGGTCGAGGTGGCGCCGGGGAGCGACGGCGGTGAGGTGATCGCCCGGACCCCCGACCGTTCACGGCTGCGCAGGATGCAGACGCCCCAGGGGTTCCGGCTGGGGGTGGCCCGCCGGGCCTACGAGCTGGCGACGGCCGATCCGGGGCTGGTGGCCACCGACGACTGCGGGGTGGTGCTGCGGTACCTGCCGGAGGAGGAGGTGCGGATCGTGCCGGGGGACGAGACCAACATCAAGGTGACCAACCCGGGTGACGTGGAGATCGCGGAGACACTGCTGCGCCGGGCTCGGGAGGACGCCGGTCAGGGGGCCGCGTCGTGAGCGGGGTGTTCGAGGCGACCGAGGTGATCGGCCATCGGGGCGCGGGCCGGGGTGTGGTCGGTGGTGCGCTGGAGAACACGCCCGCGTCGTTCGAGCTGGCGGCGCGTACCGGCGCGGACTGGATCGAGATCGACGTACGCCGCACGGCCGACGACCGGCTGGTGCTCTTCCACAACGCGGCGTTGGACGACGGCCGGGCGATCGTGGACCTGACGGAGGCGCAGTGCCGGGCGGAGGGTCTGGTCGGCCTGGAGGAGGGGCTGGCCGCGATCCCGCCCGAGCTGGGGTTGGACGTGGACGTGAAGACGGTCATGGAGGACGGGGTGGACGCCGCGTCGCGGCGGACGCTCTCCCTGGTCCTGCCGTTCCTGCGCCGCGAGGCCGGGCGCCGGAGGGTGTTCGTGTGCTCTTTCGACCCCGGGCTGTTGCTGGGGGTGCGCGAGGGTGCGCCGGGGGTGGCGACGGCGTGGATGCCGTACGTGCGCAACCCTGCGGACACCGCGATCCCGGGCGCGGTGGGGCTGGGCTGTCCGATCGTGGCGGTGGACGCCCGGGCCCTCGGTCTGGCGGACGACGGTCCGAGGCCGGGGCGCCGGGCTCTGGAGTACACCGTGGAGACGGCGCACCGGGCCGGGCTGGAGTTGATCTCCTGGTGCCCGGCCCCGGTGGACGCGGCGCGGTTCGCGGCGGCCGGGATGGACGCCGTGGTCGTGGACGACGTTCCGGGCGCGGTGGCCGCCCTCGCCCGCCCCGGGAGCGCCGGGGGTGCCGGGGGTGCCGGGGGTGCCGGGGGAACCGAGTAGGGGCTCGCTCAGATCCGGTCGAGGAGTTCGGCCTTCTTCTCGCTGAACTCCTCGTCGGTGAGCAGGCCCTTGGCGTGCAGGGCTCCGAGCCGTTCGATCTGCTCGAAGATCCACGTGGTGTCCGCGCCCGTCGCCCCTGCGGCGGCGGGTGCGGGGCCGGTTCCCACCGGAGCCACCGCACCGTCGTCCGGCCGGGGGTCCCCGCCTTCGGGCAGGTCCGCGTTGAGCCGGGGGGCGCGCACGGCCTCCATGGCGTTGCGGGCCGCGTCCTTCCACCACTCCGGGTCGGCCGGGCCGGGCCGGGCGTCGCCGTCGGCGACCTCGCCGGAGCCCAGTGCGAGCCGGTCCGCGCCGCGCGCCCAGCGGTGCGCGGTGACGGTGGCCGCGAGCAGGAAGACCTGGTGGATCTCGTTACCCTCCTCGCCCGCGCGCAGCAGGTTGAGGTCGTTCCTGGGCTTGGCCGAGGCCTCCTTGGCGCTCTGGTCCGTGACGAACCGCACGAAGCCCCAGCCCCAGTCGTCGAGGGGCGCCCACTCCACGCCCCGGATCTCCGCGAGGTCGTACTCGCGGCGCTGTTTCTTCTTCTTGTAACCGCTCGCGTAGCTGCCCGCCCAGACGAGGGTGAGGCGGTCGCCCTCCAGGCGCGCGGTGCCCTCGCAGGTCATGATGTGCAGTGGCAGGGCGGGGACCAGGCGGGTCGGGATCGCGGGGTGGGGGTCCTCCGCCTGGCTCGCGGCGAAGCGGAGCTGGTCGGCCAGGTACTCCGCGACCAGTTCGGTCTTGGCGGGGCCGGTGAGCCGGAAGGGCTGGGCCTTCTCGTCGAGCATCGCGCCGACGGCCTCGTAGGGGTCCATCCGCTCGTGCAGCCGCAGGTGCATCACCCAGCCGTTCTTGCGACCGGCTCCGGGACGGAAGTCGACCTCGCGGACGGCCGCGACGGGTACCTCCAGGGTGCCGAGGAGTCGGAGGAGCGGGCTTTTGAACCAGCCCTTCGTCTCGTAACGGATGGAGACCGACTCCCCGTCGAAGACCCAGGCCGCCTGGTCGCCACGCAACTCGTCCATCGACACCTTCTCCGGTTCTTCGCCGCCCCGCCGACCCGGGGCCGCCGCCTGAACCCTGCCTAGCAGAACGTCCGCCCCCGATCGAGGGCGGACGTCGTCCAGTTGTGGCCGATGCGGCCGCGGCGTGCCGGGCGCCACGCGAACGCGGCGGACGCGGCCGTACCCGTCAGGCGCCGCCGGAACCGCTCGCGGGCTCGCTGCTGGTGCGTGCGGTGCGGGAGTCGGCGCCGAGCCCGGGAGGGCTGGTGATGAAGCCGACGCCCCACGACATGTGCATGGTGGCGAGCGCGACCGGGATGAGCGGCCATGAGGACGCGGGCAGGCCGCGGGCGAGCGGCGCCGACGCGGCGGTGATCAGGGCGAGGTAGGCCGCGGGCACCAGCAGGAGCGGCCAGAGGAACACGCCGCCGACCAGTCCGAGCACGATCCCCGCCACGGCCACCGGCGGGGCCAGGTACCGCAGGTTGATGGTGCCCTTGTGCTGGCGGGCGACCACGCGCCGCCAGCGCCCGTAGTGGAAGTACTGCTTGGCGAGCAGTCGGACGTTGCGGCGCGGACGGTAGGAGACCCGCATCCGGGGCTGGAACCAGACGGTGCCGCCGGTGGTGCGGATGCGGTGGTTCATCTCCCAGTCCTGCGCCCGCAGGAACGCCTCGTCGTAGCCGCCGACCCGCTCCAGGGCCGAGCGACGGAAGACGCCGAGGTAGACGGTGTCGGCGGGGCCGCCCTCACCTCCGGTGTGGAAGCGGGCGTTGCCCACCCCCACCTTGGAGGTCATGGCGGCGGCCACGGCCCGCTCCCAGGGGGTGGTGCCCTCGGCGGCCATGATGCCGCCGACGTTGTCCGCCCCGGTCTCCTCCAGGGTCTCCACGGCCACCCGGAGGTAGTCCGAGGGCATCATCGCGTGCCCGTCGATCCGGGCGACGACGTCGTGCGTGGAGGCGCCGATGGCGGCGTTCAGCCCGGCGGGGGTCCTCCCCGTCGGGTTGTCCACCACCTTCACGCGCGGGTCGGCCGCGGCGAGGCCGTCGGCGACCTCGCGGGTGCGGTCCGAGGAGGGGCCCACACCCAGAACGACCTCCAGCTCGCCCGGGTACTCCTGGGCGAGGACGTGCTCCACCGCTGCGGCGAGGTGGCGCTCTTCGTTCAGTACGGGCATGACGACGGAGACAGGCGGCCAGGACACGGGCACTTCCCAAGGTCAAGACTGTCGGGACTGCGTGACACCGTGAGGGCTCCAGGGGCGCGGGGCCCCGGGCTCGCTCGACGGTGGCGCGGGCTCAACGGTACTGCACGCGGGCCGCCGGACGGCCGGGTCGCGGGGCGCGCGGGAGCGACGCGCGGGGAGGGAGTGTCGAGACGTTCGGGTCCCGGAGAACTCCTCCGCTGATCACGGCGTCTCACCCAAAGGGGAGAACAACACGCCGAGGGTTGACATCTCGCACCCTTCGGCCGATCGGGTGACAACCTAGATACCCAGGTACCGGATGCCTAGGACACCGTGGAACGGGTGGGACGGGGACGCCGATGAGCGACGAGGACGCCGGAAGGCAGAGGAAGCCGGGCGAGTTCCGACGGGAGCGCTCGCAGCCTCAGCCACCCGGTCGGCGGCGCTCGTCACGGTCCGGTCGGTTCACCGTCCCCGAGCCGCGTGTGCGCCGCCGTCGCAACGGCCTGGTCCTGATGAGCGTGCTCTCCGTGCTGGTCCTGCTCGCCTCGGGGACCTCGTGGGCGATCACGGGGTGGATGTCGGGGTCGCTGAACCGGTTCGACGTGTTCGGCGGGCTGGCCGACGGTGACCGGCCGGAGGAGACCGGCGGACTCACCTTCCTCGTCATCGGCTCCGACAGCCGCGACGAGATGAGCAAGGAGGACAAGAACGCGCTCAGCGTGGGGTCCACGCCCGGGCAGCGTTCGGACAGCATGATGCTGGTCCGGCTCAACCACGAGCGTGACCACCTGACCGTGGTGGGCCTCCCCCGCGACCTGTGGGTGGACATCCCCGGCGAGGGCGACGACAAGATCAACGCCGCCTACGCCTACGGTGGCCCGCAGCTCGCCGTCCAGACAGTGGAGTCCGTCACCGACGTGCGGATCGACCACTACGTCGAGGTGGACTTCACCGGGTTCGTGGAGGTCGTCGACGCCCTGGAGGGGATCGACGTCTGTCTGCCCGAGGCCATCAACGACCCCAAGGCACACCTGGACATGCAGGCCGGGACGCACCGGGTGGACGGCGCCGAGGCCCTGGCCTTCGCCCGCACCCGGGCCACCCCGCGCGGTGACCTGGACCGGATCGACCGGCAGCAGCAGGTGCTGTCGGCCATGCTAGACCGGGCCATGAGCACCGAGACGCTCTCCGATCCGCGCAAGCTGACCGCGTTCCTGGACAGCGCGCTGACGTCCGTGACGGTCGACGAGGGGCTGGACACCAGCACCATCAACGACCTCGCGTACCAGATGCGCGACGTCGACCTGGGAAACGTCACGTTCGCGCAGGTGCCCATCGCGGACATGGAGCACTGGACACCGCGAGGCGACGTGGCCCTGCTGTGGGACGAGCCCGCCGCGAGGGAGATGTTCGCGACCATCAACGCCGACCGCCCGTTGTCGGAGCCCGAGGAGGAGCCGGAGGCCGCCGAGGAGGACGCTGAACCGGCGCCGTCCGAGATCAGTCTGCGGGTGTTCAACGGCACGGCCACCCCGGGGCTGGGGTCGCAGTTGGACTCGCAGCTGGCCACGGCCGGGTTCGACGTGACGGACGTGGCCGAGAACTGGAGCAGCCGCGACGTCCCCACCACCGAGGTCAGGTTCGGGCCGGGCCAGGAGGAGGCGGCCGAGTTCCTGGCGTCCACCCTCCCGGGTTCGCGGACCGTGGAGGACCGGACCCTGGACGACGACCTCCAGGTCGTGATCGGATTCAACCACACGACGTTCGAGGCCCCCCGGGTCGAGGCGACCGAGGCGGCACCGCAGGAGGAGCCCTCCGCGAGCGCCGAACCGGGCACCACGACCGCGAAGGACAACATCTGCGGGTGACCCCGCCAAGGAAGGGAATCGTGCTCCGCCACCTGGTCGGTCTGCTCTCCGGAATAGCCCTCGCCCCCGTGCTGTGGGTGGGTGTCGCGTGGTCGGCCGACCTCCTCCCGAAGATCACCGAGGGTGACGTGAGCGTCGCGACGGTGTTCTCCGTGGTGGTGCTATGCCTGGTGGGGATCGTCGGCGCCGCTCTCGTGGCGTCCAGGTTCTCCCCGATGGCGGCGGGCGCCTCCGGGCTCCTGCTCGTGGCCCTGTGCCTGTGGCCGGTGGTCGCGCTCGACTCGGTGGGTCCGGCCCTGTACTGGCTCAACGAGGAGAGCTTCCTGTACCCGAGCGGCGCGGGGCTCGGCGTCGCGCTCCCCCTCGGCGTGCTGCTGCTGGTCTCCGCCACGACGCCGACCCGGTGGCGGGCGGCCGCCGACACCGGCCCGGCGGGCCTCCCGGCCGCCCGTGTGGTGGCCAGCCACAGCCGCGAGGACTTCCAGAGGGGCGGGCGGCCGCCCGAGCCGGAGTTCGACGGTGAGTCGGTCACGCTGGTCGACCCGAAGCGGATCTGGAACGACGGCGGCCCGGCGGGCGACACCGTTCCGGACGTGCCGCCGCCCTCCTCCCCCGTGCGGCGTCTCGACGATCCCAGCAGGACGACGACACCGTTCCGTCGCGGGGAGAGCGGCGCGGTGTGGACCCCGGTGGACGAGGATCCCGGTCACAGCGGGTCGTTCGGGGACGGGCGCTACTAGGGCGATTTTTCCGGATGCTCTCGCCGGTGGTGGCGGAGGCGCCACCGTTTCGAGCGGCCGTCTCCCCTGCTGTGCGCTGCCCCGAAGGCTCCGCGGTGTCGCACACTGAGGCCCGGCGATCCCTCGCGGGACGAGGAGTGAAGGTCAGCCCGCCACGCCGCGTGAATCCCGACACTCCTCCCCCGGTGCGTACCGCCCCCCACCCGCCGGTAACCTGACCGCCTGACTGTTCACGTGTTGTTCGGTCACGCGCCAGACCCCGACGCGTAGGGTGATGCACCGTCCCCCACGGACTACCCGTCGGCCGAACCATGTCCGTTTTCTGCCCTCATGCGGGATGTGAGCCGCCTCCAGCGGGCACACCAGCTGGTGAGGCGCGTGCGGAAGCAAGGAAGGAACACCAGTGGTCGAAGCGGAACGTATGCGGGTCTCCGTCATCGGAACCGGCTACCTGGGCGCCACCACGGCCGCCTGCCTGGCCGAGATGGGCTACGAGGTCATCGGCCTCGACGTCGACGAGGCCAAGATCAGCATGCTGCGCTCCGGCAGGGTCCCCTTCTTCGAGCCCGGACTCGACGAACTGCTGACCGCCAACCTGGAGACCGGTCGGCTGCGCTTCACCACGGACTTCGCGGAGACCGCCGAGTTCGCCGACGTGCACCTGATCTGCGTGGGCACTCCCCAGCGCGACGACTCCGGCGCCGCCGACCTGCGGTACGTCAACTCCGCCGTGGAGCGGCTCGCCCCGCACCTGACCCGGCCGACCGTGGTCGTGGGACGGTCCACCGTGCCGGTGGGCACCGCCGCCACCCTGGCCGCGCGCCTGGCCGCGCTCGCGCCGGTCGGCGCCGAGGCCGAACTCGGCTGGAGCCCGGAGTTCCTCCGTGAGGGCTTCGGCGTGGAGGACACCCTGCGGCCGAACCGGATCGTGATCGGCACGGACTCCTCCCGGGTGGAGAAGACCGTCCGAGCGCTCTGGCAGCAGCAGGTGGACGAGGGCGTCCCGTTCCTGGTCACCGATCTCCAGACCGCCGAGCTGGTCAAGGTGTCCGCCAACGCGTTCCTGGCCACCAAGATCTCCTTCATCAACGCGATGGCCGAGGTGTCCGAGGTAGCGGGCGCCGACGTCATCCAGCTGGCCGAGGCGCTGTCCTACGACGACCGCATCGGCGGCAAGTTCCTCGGGCCGGGCCTGGGCTTCGGCGGAGGGTGTCTGCCCAAGGACATCCGGGCGTTCATGGCCCGCGCCGACGAGCTCGGGGTGGAGCCCGCGCTGTCCTTCCTGCGCGAGGTGGACGCGATCAACCAGCGCCGCCGCGCGCGGACGATCGACATCGCCCGCCAGCTGATCGGCGGCAACTTCGCCGGGCGCACCGTGACGGTCCTGGGCGCGGCGTTCAAGCCGAACTCGGACGACATCCGCGACTCCCCGGCGCTGGACGTGGCCTCCACCATCGCCTCCCTGGGCGCACGGGTGACCGTGTACGACCCGGCCGCGCTGGAGCGTGCGCGCGAGGAGCACCCGGAGCTGAACTACGCGGACTCCATGCTGGAGGCCGCGCGCGGCGCCGACGTGGTCCTGCTGCTCACCGAGTGGGCGGAGTTCCGCGAGGCCAACCCGGAGGAACTGGCCACGGTGGTGGCGCAGAAGAGGATCGTGGACGGGCGCAACGCCCTGGACCCGACCTTCTGGCGCGCCTCGGGCTGGACCTACCGCGCGCTGGGCCGCCAGTAACCGACGTACCGAACGGCCGCTCCCGGGGGGAGCGGCCGTTCGTCGTGTACGCCACACCCGTGGTTGACTGCGTTCGGTAGTTTTCCCGTGACCCTTGGTGTCGACCGAGGGTCCAGCCGAACGGAGTCCCATGTCGAAGTTCCCCCTGGTGGTCGGTGCCGCCCTCGCCCTGGTGGTCGCCGCCGGTGCTCCCGCCTCCGCCGAGCCCTCGGGCTGCCCGGTCCTGACCCCGCCGCCCAGCGCGGAGGACCTGGACCGCTACCTGTGCGGCGACTCCCGGCTGGGCCCGTCCGAGCTGCCCGAGGACGGCCCGGTGGGAAGCCTGGTCGAGGGGTACGACCGGCTCGGCGGCCTGTCCCCCGTGGAGTTCCTGGACCGCTGGTGGACCGTCGACGGCAGCTGGGACTACCCGGAGCACGACGGTTTCGTGGTCGTCGACGGTCAGCCCCTGAAGGAGCTCCAGGAGTTGCCCTCGGGCTGGATGCTGGATCGCTTCGGTTCCCCGTGGGGCTCGTTCCTCGCTCCGGCGGGCGCCCCCTACGCCGAGCGCGCGCTGCCGCCGAACTCGCTGAACACCTGGCCGGACGGGCCCGAGCACAACTACAACTGCTACGAGGTCACCGAACCCGTCTCCGCCTGGGTCGGCCCGATCGCTCCGCACTTCGAGCAGCCCGGCGGCGGGGAGCAGCTGCTGGTCCCCGCCGAGGAGGTCCCCGAGGCCGAGGGTGAGGGCAACGTGCCGGTCAACGACCTCCTGGAGTGGGGCTACCTGGAGCAGCGCCCCACGGAGGAGTGCGTCGCCCCGGACGGCTACGGCCTGGGAGCCTGACGGCCCAGGGGCGTGTCCCCGCCCGCCGGGGACGGCGGACGCGTTCCCGCATCCGGATTGCGGGGCGTCGTGGCGCCACGAACGCCCTCGGGCTGCGAGGCTGACTGCGACCGTTCGACCAGTACACACGAGGAGCACGCCATGGCGACCACACGCAACGCGACCGCGCACTGGGAGGGAGCGCTCCTGGACGGGCAGGGGCAGGTCTCCCTGGACTCGTCCGGGGTCGGGACCTTCGACGTCACGTGGGCGTCCCGCGCCAACGCCCCGGAGGGCCGGACCAGCCCGGAGGAGCTGATCGGCGCCGCGCACGCCACCTGCTACTCGATGGCGTTCTCGCACGCCCTGGCCGGTGCGGGCACACCTCCCCGGAGTGTGGACACCCGGGCGGCCGTGACCTTCCAGCCCGGTGAGGGGATCACCGGTGTCCAGCTCAGCGTAGAGGCCGACATCCCCGGGATCTCCGAGGAGGACTTCCAGCGGATCGCCGAGGACGCCAAGGAGAACTGCCCGGTCAGCCAGGCGCTCAGGGGAACGACCATCACCCTCACGGCCACCCTGCGCTGAGGCCCCGCGCTCCCGGGGGCCGGGAGCGGGCACGAGGGCCCGGGGCGACGAAGGGGCGTCGCCGCGGGCCTCGGCCCGCCCGGCGTCCGGGGAGTCGAGGGCCCCGTCCGGTCGGCACTGGCGTCGTCCACGGCCGTGTCCGCCGCCGGCCCCGACCGGACGGGACAGCGGTATGTACGTACGTCAAAATGCTAGGCTGGCGGCATGAGCCAACGTGAGGACCTGCTGGTGGGCGCGAGGAAGTGCCTGGCGGAGAAGGGCTACGCCAAGACCACTGCCCGGGACATCGCCGCCGCCTCCGGCGCGCACCTGGCGTCCATCGGATACCACTTCGGGTCCAAGGACCGCCTCATGAACACCGCCGTGATCGAGGCGACCGGCGAGTGGGGCGACGTCTTCGCGGAGGCCGTAGCCCGGGCCCGCCCGGAGACCGCACGGGACCGGGCGCGGCTCCTGCTCACCACGCTGTTCGAGACCCTCCCCCAGCACCGCGACCTGATGGTCTCCAGCGTCCAGGTCTTCGGCCAGGCCCAGTTCGACGAGGACATGCGCGCGCACCTGGCCGACGGGATCGCGGAGGCCCGCCGGGAGTTCGGCGCCCTGATCCTGGGCGTCCCCGTGGCCGAGGTCGACCCGGGCACCGCCGCGGGCCTGGGGTCGATGGTCTACAACCTGGTCACCGGATACGTCCTCCAGTACCTGGTCGACCCCGACTCCCTGCCCACGGTGGACCAGGCGATGGACGGGCTGCGCGCGCTCCTGCCCGAGTGAGGCTCCCTACCGGCCGAACCCCATGGTCCGGCCGCCGTCGGCCACCTCGCGGCGCAGCCGCTCGCCCTTGGCGTGCGCCTGCTCCCTGAGCTCCTCCTGGAAGGCGGTCATGCGCTCGGCCAGCCGCTGGTCGTGCGCGGCGAGCTGGCGCACGGCCAGCAGACCGGCGTTGCGCGCGGCGCCCACCGCCACGGTGGCCACCGGCACCCCGGCGGGCATCTGCACGATGGACAGCAGCGAGTCCATGCCGTCGAGGTACTTGAGCGGCACCGGGACACCGATGACCGGGAGGGTGGTCACCGAGGCCAGCATCCCCGGCAGGTGGGCCGCGCCGCCCGCGCCGGCGATGATCGCCTTGAGCCCGCGCCCCGCCGCCTCCGAACCGTAGGAGATCATCTCGTGCGGCATGCGGTGCGCCGAGACCACGTCGGCCTCGAAGGGGACCCCGAACTCGGTGAGGGCCTCGGCCGCGTCACGCATCACGGGCCAGTCGGAGTCGGACCCCATCACGATGCCCACCAGGGGCTTGCTGTCGGTCACTTCTGGTCTCCTCGCAGGTAGGAAGCGGCGTCGCGGGCGCGTTCCAGCAGGTCCTGGTAGTCGTCGCCCATCACGGTGACGTGCCCGATCTTGCGGCCCGGACGCACGTCCTTGCCGTAGAAGTGCACCTTCACCTCGGGGTCCTTGGCCATCACGTGCAGGTAGCGGCGGTAGACCTCCGGGTCCTCGCCGCCGAGCAGGTTGGCCATGACGGTGTAGGGGGAGTTGGTGCGCGGTGAGCCCAGGGGCAGGTTCAGGACCGCGCGCAGGTGCTGCTCGAACTGGGACGTGCGAGCACCCTCGATGCTCCAGTGACCGGAGTTGTGCGGGCGCATGGCCAGCTCGTTGACGACCACGTCGTCGGCGGTCTCGAACAGCTCCACCGCGAGCACGCCCGTGACGTCCAGGGCGTGCGCGATCTCGATGGCCAGCTTCTGGGCGCGCAGGGCCCTCTCCTCCGCCAGGTCCGGCGCGGGGGCGATCACCTCGTGGCAGATCCCGCCGCGCTGGACGGTCTCCACGACGGGGTACACGGCGACCTGCCCGTGCGGCGAGCGGGCCACCTGGACGGCGAGCTCGCGGGAGAAGTCCACCTTCTCCTCCACGAGCAACGGGACGTCCTCGGCGGCGGCGCGGTCCACGACCTCGCGGGCCTCCTCCGGGCCGTCGGCGATCCACACGCCCTTGCCGTCGTAACCGCCGCGCGCGGCCTTGAGCACGACCGGCCACCCGGTGTCCCCGGCGAACCCGGTGACGTGTTCCAGGGTGGTCACCGCCCGCCAGCGCGGGGACGGTGCGCCCAGCTCGGCCATGCGGGTGCGCATGCGCAGCTTGTCCTGGGCGAAGCGGAGGGCGTCGCGACCGGGCCTCAGCAGCCCGCCCGCCTCCTCCACGGCCCGCAGGACGGGTTCGGGCACGTGCTCGTGGTCGAAGGTGACCACGTCGTTGGCCTTGGCGAAGGCCAGGACGTCGTCGAGGCCTCGGTCGTCGCCCAGGGTGACGTCGCCGCAGACCAGGGCCGCGCTGTCCCGGGGGTCGGCGGCCAGGACGGAGAAGTCCACGCCCAGCCCGATGCCCGCCTGGTGGGTCATCCGGGAGAGTTGGCCTCCGCCCACCATTCCCACGCGGGGGACGATGCGGTTACGCTCGCTCACAGTTCCTCAACTCAATGCTCGTCAACCGCGGATGCGGGGCGGCCCCGCGCACGGCGGAACCTGGCCGTTCGGCTCGGAACCCGCGGCCGGGGTGTCTCTCGAAGGCCCCGGATAGAGTCTAGGGTGTGCGGGTGCACCACCCCCAGGGCCCACTCCCCCGCCGCCGTGACCCCCACCAGGACCCGGAGGGCGCAGGCCATGCGCGAGTTCCTCTCCCGCCGCCCCAGGCTGGCCCGGCTGGCCTCCGAGGTCGGCAAGTTCGGCTCCGTCGGCGCGATCGCGTACGTGGTGCAGCTGACCGCGACCAACCTGCTGTGGGCGGGCGGCATGGGGTCGATGGCGGGGCAGGTGGTGGGCACCTCGTGCGCCATCACGGTGGCCTTCGTGGGCAACCGGTTCTGGACCTTCAACGACCGGGCCAGCACCGGCCTGGGGCGGGAGACCTTCCTGTTCCTGGTGATGAACGGCGTGGGGATGCTCATCCAGGTGGGCTGCCAGGCCTTCTCGCTGTACGTGCTCGGCCTGGAGGGCGCCCTGGCGCAGAACGTCTCCGGGAACGTGGTGGGGGTGGGGCTGGGGACGCTGTTCCGCTTCTTCGCCTACCGCACCTGGGTGTTCCCGCCGGACCCCGTGCCGGACGCCGCGCGCTCTCAGACCTGAGAGGTGGCGCTGCGGCGTCGCACCCCGTGGCGGCGCGCCATGGCGCCGACCAGGAGAAGGTAGAGCCCGACCTGGACCACGGCCAGGGCCAGGGTCATCGGGGTGTTGGTTCCCAGGGGCAGGCCTCCGCCGAGCACGACCCCGGTGCCCACCTCGTCCAGGCGGCCCTCCACGGCGCACACGCCGAACTGGACGAGGCTGTTCACCACGTGCAGGCCGATCGCGGCCTCCAGGCCGCCGGTGCGCCAGGTCACCCAGGCCATGCCCAGACCGAGGACGGCCAGCGCCGCCGTGTTCCACGCGTCGCCCGGGTGGGTGGCCGCGTACAGGGCCGCGAAGAGCGTGCCGCCCGCCAGGATGGCGGGCCACGGGGAGCGCAGCACCCGGGAGAAGGCGGAGTCTCCGTCGGGTGACCCCAGCGAGCCGACGAGCTGCATGACCATCCCGCGCAGCGTCATCTCCTCGGCCACGGACTGGAGCGGGACCAGCAGCACGATCACGAGCATCGCCGCCGCGAGGACCTCGACGCTTCCGTAGTCGACGGTGATCGGCAGGTCGGCCGGGCCCTCCCCGGTGAACGCCAGGAGCAGCGCGGTGGCCGCGGTGACGGGGACGGCCGCCGTGAACACGCAGCGGGCCAGCCAGCGCCAGCGCAGGTGTCCGGTGACGGAGAGCAGGGAACCGGGTCTGCGCCACTGCACCACGCGGGCCACGAAGAGGGTGACCGGTGCCAGCAGGGCTATCGCGGACAGACCGAACGCCAGCCCGGCGATCTCCCCCACCCGGACGGAGTCCGGTGCCAGACCGCTGCCGCCGAGGATCGCGACGATGGTCATCACGACCACCACGCCGACCCACAGGAAGAACAGCAGGACCGCGAAGACCAGGAGGGCGAGGGGCGGGACCCACCAACGGAACCTCGGAGTCCGGGCCAGCCTGTGATAGGACTCACCCTCGGGGATCTCCGCACACGCGAACAGGTTCTGCCGCACCGGTCGCGGTGGTGGCCAGGCCCACACCGACGGGTCCGGAGTCAGCGCGGGGTGCCCGCCGGGCGGGGTCTGGCGCGCGCCTCCGGGAGGCCAGGCCCAGGTCTGCTCCTGGGTGGAGCCACCAGAAGTCTGCCCCTCCGGCCCCTCAGGCGCGGCGGGCCAGGACGAACCAGGCGGTGGCGGCACATTTCCCATCGTGCGCTGAGACTACTATCCGGGCATGTATCGCCTGCGTTAAGGCCACGCCGTTATCGCCTGGTCACGGTGCGGGGCGGGAGCCGCGAAGGCCCCCGGACGACGGAATAGCGGCACGCCCCTCCCCTGTTGGAACTGGTGGTCCTGCGGGCGGTCACACGAGCGCCACCACAGGCCAACCACCCCGTCCCGCTGACCTACGATTGAGTACATGTCCTCCACACCAACCACCGAGCAGGTCCACGAAGCCCTGACGACGGTGCAAGACCCGGAGATCCACCGACCCATCACCGACCTCGGCATGGTCAAGAGCGTCGAGATCGGTGACGACGGCGCGGTGCACGTCGGCATCTACCTCACGGTGGCCGGGTGCCCGATGAAGGGCCGCATCGAGAAGGACGTGACGGGAGCGGTGACCAAGGTCGCCGGCGTCACGAAGGTCACGGTCGAGCTCGACGTCATGAACGAGGAGCAGCGCAAGGAGCTCCAGACCAAGCTCCGCGGCGGCCAGGCGGAGAAGGAGATCCCCTTCGCCAAGCCGAACTCCCTCACCAAGGTCTACGCGGTCGCCTCGGGCAAGGGCGGTGTCGGCAAGTCGTCCGTCACCGTGAACCTCGCCGCCGCGCTCGCGGCCCAGGGTCACAAGGTGGGCGTCGTCGACGCCGACATCTACGGCCACTCGGTGCCGCGCATGCTCGGTGCGTCGGACTTCCCGACCAAGGTCGAGGACATGATCCTCCCGCCGACCGCGCACGACATCAAGGTCATCTCGGTGGGCATGTTCACCGAGGGCAACACCCCGGTGGTGTGGCGCGGCCCGATGCTGCACCGCGCCCTCCAGCAGTTCCTCTCCGACGTCTTCTGGGGTGACCTGGACGTCCTGCTGATGGACCTGCCCCCGGGCACCGGTGACATCGCGATCTCCGTCGCCCAGCTCCTCCCGGCCGCCGAGCTGATCGTGGTCACCACGCCGCAGCAGGCCGCCGCCGAGGTCGCCGAACGCGCGGGCGCGATCACCGCCCAGACGCACCAGCGGATCGCCGGTGTCATCGAGAACATGTCCTACTACCAGCCGGAGGACGGCGGAGAGCCGGTCCACCTCTTCGGCCAGGGCGGTGGCCAGACGGTCGCCGACGCGCTGACCAAGACCCTCGGTGCCGAGATCCCGCTCATGGGGCAGGTCCCGCTGGACACCCGTCTGCGTGAGGGCGGCGACGAGGGCCAGCCGCTGGTCCTGACCCACCCCGAGACCGAGGCCAGCAAGGTGATCGTCTCGATCGCGGAGAAGCTCGTCGGCAAGCCGCGCGGGCTGGCCGGGATGCAGCTCGGTATCTCCCCCGCCGGTCGCTGACGACCGACCCCTCCAGGGGCGCCTGGAGGACACGCGCACGGCCCCCGGATCCCTGCGGATCCGGGGGCCGTCGTCTCTCCCGGGGCCGGGCGGCGCCGGTCAGTCCCCGGAGCCGAGGGTGACGGTGACGGACTCCCGTTCGCCGTCGCGCTCGTACTCCAGCTCGACCTCCTCGCCGGGGGTCCGGTCGCGCACCATGGCCTGGAGCTCGCCGTGGGAGTTGACCCGGCGTCCGTCGAAGGTGACGATCACGTCGCCCGGCTCCAGCCCCGCCTCGTCGGCGGCGCCCCCGCTCTCGACGGCCCCGGAGTCGTCGGCGATCACCGCGCCGATGACCGAACTCTCCTGGTCGAAGGTGACCCCGAGGTCGGCGTAGGTGGTCTCACCGTGGTCGATCATCCGGGTGACGACCTCCTCCGCCTCCGTGGAGGGGATGGCGAAGCCCAGTCCGATGCTGCCGCCCTGCGCCTCTCCCATGAACCCGCCGCCCATGGTGATGATCATCGAGTTGACGCCGATGACCCGGCCCTGGATGTCCACGAGCGGGCCGCCCGAGTTGCCCGGGTTGATCGCGGCGTCCGTCTGGAGGGCGAAGAACTGGCTCTCGCCCTCGTCGGAGCTGACCGGCCGGTCCTTGGCGCTGATGATGCCCTGGGTGACCGTCCCGTCCAGGCCCAGCGGGGCGCCGATCGCGATGACCTCGTCGCCCACGACGGCCTCGTCGGAGTCGCCGAACTCCAGCGGCTCGACCTCGTTGGGCTCCTCCAGCTGGAGGACGGCCAGGTCCGAGCTGGGGTCCGAGCCCACGACGGTGGCCGGGCTGAACCTGCCATCGCTGTACTCGATGACGATCCCGTCCTCCTCCAACGGGGCGGAGACGTGGTCGTTGGTGACGACGTAGTCGTCGGCGATGACGAAGCCGGAGCCGGACGCCCCGACGCGTCCGCCCGCGCTGCGCAGGGAGACCACGCTGGGGCTGACCCGCTGCGCCACGCCCGCGATGGTGTCGGCGGCGCGCTCGGGCGCCTCGGGCGGGGGTTCGTTGATCTTCGGGCCCTGCTGGGAGTCGGGGGCCGCCTGCTGACCGGAGCCGAGCAGACCTCCCGCGAGACCGCCCGCGCCGCCCGCGATGAGGGCGACGACCAGCATCCCGCTCAGCGCGGCCCAGGCCGGAACCCCTCGTCTACGTCGCCCCGCCGTGGGGTCGGGGGCGGGCTGGCCGTACCTCGTGGGGGGTCCGGGGGGCGCGGCGAAGTGACCGTGGCTCGGTAGCTGCCCGGTCAGCTGGCCCTGGTGTGAGGCGGGTGGGTGCTGGCCCTGCGGCTGCGGGGTCTGGTGGGGGGTAGGCGCCTGCGCACCGGGATGCCCCTGAGACTCGTGGTACGCCTGCGATCCCGGGGAGTGCTGCGACCCCTGAGACTGCTGGGGGCTGGACGCCTGTGCGCCGGACCGGTGCGAGGGGTGGTCGGGGCGGGGAGGCTGACCTCCCTGCGGGGGCGGTGGGGCGCCCCATGGACCGGCGGACCCGCGCGAGGGGTCGGCGGGCACCTGCCCGGGGGCGGGCGCGTCCGGCGCGCCCGGCTGGGGTGCGCCACCGTTCGGCGGGGGCGGGGCCCACCCCTCGGCGGGTTCCGAACGGTCGTTGTCCTGGCTCAAGACCTGCTCCGTATGTCGCTCGGCTTTCGGTCCCGGCACGCGCCGCGCCGGTCGGCCGGGCCTACAGCAGGCCCAGCCGGGACAGACCTCTCAGCACCCTGGCCCAGAAGCCGGAGTCCTCGGGGCCTGGCAACGCGGCCACCGCCGAGGACGCCAGGTCCGCGGGGGCGTCGGCCAGCACGGTGTAGACGAATCCGTTCGCCTGCCACACGCTCTGGTACTGGCCCACGTCTCCGCCGAAGATCGTGTCGTGCCCTGGTGTGACGCCACCACCCCCCGTTCCGGTTCCGGTGTATCCGTTACCAAGTGTGGAGGGATGTTCGGTTCCCAGCTTGCCACGCTGGACGAAGACCGAGACCTGGGAGAGCCCGTCGGAGTAGACGGCGTGGACGACCCGCTCCTGCCCGTAGCGTTTGGCGCGGGTGTCGACCAGTCGGAGGTCCCAGGTCAGGTGCTCGGGGAGCACCCACCCGGCCTCCCGGAGCTCCTGCCGTTCACCGCCGTCGAGGGCGTCACCCCAGGGCGAGTCCCCGAGGGCCTCGTCCGGCCAGGCGCCCTCACCCAGGTCGAGGTCGGTGAGGTGGCTGCTGAACGCCTCGTCTCCCGCGCGGTCGTAGACGACGTGGCCCAGCAGGAGGTGGGTCTCGGCATCCACCCAGAACCGTCCGGCCACCGTGGAGTCCGCGCGCAACGCCTCCACCAGGTGCGCCGGGCGGCCGTCGAGGCGTTCCCGACCCGCGTCGACCACCTGGTAGGTCTCCTCCAGTACGGCCAGGAGCCGTTCGTCGAGGGACTCCAGGGCGGAGGAGCTCAGCACGACGAAGGCCGACTCGGTGTCCCCCTCCCCCAGCGGCGACATGGCCACGCCGGAGTCGGGGCGGTTGACCACACTGAGGTCGACCCCGTCCCGACCCCGCGGTCCGCGCACCTCACGAACGGCGGTGTAGGCCACCCGGCCGTGGGCCTCGGAGGCGCGTTCCAGGACGGTCATGCCGTGGTCCTCCCCCTCGGCCGGGACCGAGGTGGCCTCCGGGTGGACCGCGCCGGTGAGCACGAGGGCGCACAGCAGCGCGGCGGCCACGGAGGCGGGAGCGGAGTTCGGTCCGGGAGAGGGTCTGTCAGCCCTCACCGGGTCGTTTCGGTCGTGGCCGAGGGCTGGGACCCCTCAGCCGCGACGGGCAGCGGCTCGAACGGCGGGCGGTCCGCGGGCAGCGGTTCCACCACCGGTATCTGGCGGCTGGTCACGGCGTGCTCGACGGCGAAGTCGGCCAGGTGGGGTTCGACGACCGGGGTGTCCTCCCCCTCACCGCCCGCGACGAACGCGCTCCCCAGGAGCGCCGTCGCCACGGCCAGCCCCGCGACCGCGTAGCGTCCGCCGGAGAAGTGCGGCAGCAGGCCGGAGAACCGGTCGCCGCCACGCGGTTCCGGCCGGGGCGGGACGTACCGCTCCGGCTGGGTGCGCGGCTGGGGTCTCTCCTGGCCGGGGTCCGGGCTGGTGGCCGAACCCCCGCCCCGGTGCACCGGTTCGCTCGGGTGGGCCGCCCGCCCCGCTCCGATCAGGGGCCCGCCCGTGGGGAACCCGCCCAGCGGACGGGAGTGGCCCAGTGGTGGGCTGGATCCGAAAGGGCCGGTGGGCGGCGGGTCCGAGGGGCCGCGATCACCCCGATCACGTCCCCCCGGGCCGCCGGGTCCGCCGAAGCCCGGCTGGGACATCAGGCGTCCCATGAAGTCCATGTCGGGTTCGGGTTCGCCGAGCCCGGTGAGCCTGCGCTTGAGTCTGCGCATCATGTCGGCCTCGAACCGGCACGACTCGCACTTGGCCAGGTGGATGAGGGCGCGCTCGTGGTCGGCGGCGCCCAGTTCCCCGTCGATGAGCGCCGACAGGCGCTCCCCGAGGTGGTCCATGCTCATTCCGCCTCCCCGTGGATCACGTTGGCAGTGGCGCCGTCGGGCCCCTCGGTGCCCCCCTGGGCCCCGTTCGCGGCAGCCAGGGACCTGCGGTGTTCCAGGGCGCGGCGCAGCTGGGCGCGGCCCCGGTGGATACGGCTGCGGACGGTCCCGAGCTTGACGTCGAGGGTGGCGGCGATCTCCTCGTAGGAGAGGCCCTCGATGTCGCAGAGCACGACGGGGGCTCGGAACTCGGCGGGGAGGGCGTCGAGCGCGCTCTGGACGTCGGCGTCGAAGTGCCGGTCGTCGTAGCGCTGGGCCGGTGAGGGCTCGCGGCCCTCCAGACGTTCGTCGGCGTTGTCGGCCAGGCCCTCGAAGCGGATGCGGGCCTTGCGCCGGGCCATGTCGAGGAAGAGGTTGGTGGTGATGCGGTGCAGCCACCCCTCGAAGGTGCCGGGGGTGTAGTTGGCGAGGGAGCGGAACACACGGATGAAGACCTCCTGGGTGAGGTCCTCGGCGTCGTGCTTGTTCCCGGTGAGGCGATAGGCCAGCCGGTAGACGCGCGGCGAGTGGACGCGCACGACCTCTTCCCAGCTCGGGGGTTCCCATGCCTCGAACTCGACGGCAGGGCCGGTCTCTGGCACCGCTGCTCCCTTCATCCCGCTGAGTTCACCACGCGAGGACAGGTGGGGGGCGTTCACTTCGTGGCGATCAACGTGCGTTCATCCCGATTCAACGTCGGAGGGCACCGATTAAGTTCCCGCCACCACGCTCGGAGTTCCGGCTGGTTCAGGCTAGTCTTTTGCCCAGGGACATACCTGGCCGCGACCACCATTCTACGGTGGGTGACGATCCCCCGGTCAGAACGCCTGGCCATGACATTCAGCCGTGCTTGGGAGGCCGTCATCAGCGCAGAAGAGAGCGTCGCCCGGACCGCGTGGGTCCGGACCGAGCAGGCTCGGTTCGAGGAGTCCGCCATGGGGGACGGACCTCTGGCGGACGCCTACGACGCGGGGGTACGCGCCGCGGCCTCGCCCGTGGACGCGGCGACGGGGGCCGCGCTGCGGTTCCTCACCGCCGCCATCGGGGCCCGTTCCGTGGTGGAGATCGGCACGGGCTGCGGGACCTCGGGGATCTGGCTGCTGCGGGGGATGGTCCCCGAGGGCATCCTGACGACCGTGGACGTCAACGCCGCGTACCAGGACTACGCGCGCTCGGCCTTCTCCCGGGCGGGGTTCGGCGCCGGCCGTGCCCGGCTGATCCGGGGGACGGCGTTGGAGGTGCTGCCCCGGCTCACCGACGGCGGGTACGACATGGTGTCGGTCGACGCCGACCAGGCCTCCTACCCCGCCTACCTGGAGGAGGCGCTGCGGCTGCTGCGCCCGGGCGGGGTGGTGGTGTTCAACAACGTGCTGACGGGCCCCGCCGAACCGGACAGTCCGCTGCGGGTGCCGGACCCGGCGGAGACCGCGGTGCGCGAGGTGATGCAGCGCATGCGCGAGGACGAGGCGTTCATTCCGCTGCTGGTCCCGGTCGGTGAGGGGCTGCTCGCCGCCATCCGCCCCTAGGTCGTGCTTTGTGGATCACTCCGCGCTCGCGTTGCCAGGCTGCCGCTCGCATCGACGGCGGCTCCGCCACCACCGGCGAAAGCATCCAAAAAACACTCCCTGGGCACGGACGCGGCCCGTGGACCGGGCCCTGTTCGCAGAGCGCGTCACCGCACCCGTGGACGCGCGCGGGCCCGGGCGGAGGGTGTCCGCCCGGGCCCGTGGTGGTCGGTCGGCACCGACCGGAGCGCCTACCTCGCGGCGAGCCAGCGGAGCAGGGTCCGGGTGGCGAAGGCCGTGCCGCCCTTGGACAGCAGGCCGCTCTCCTTCATGGACCGGCCCGGACCGGCGATGTCCAGGTGGGCCCAGGGCAGGCCGCCGGTGAACTCGCGCAGGAACAGGGCGGCGTCGGTCGCCCCGGCCGGGCCGAAGTCACCGCCGCGGGTCCCGATGTTGGCCAGGTCCGCCACCCGGGAGCCGGTGGTCGGGACGTAGTCCTCGGTGAGGGGCATCCGCCACAGCGGCTCGCCCGACTCCGCTCCGGCGGCCTCGATCTGCGCCGCGACCGTGTCGTCGGTGCTGTACAGGGCGCCGATGCCGGTGCCCAGCGCCAGCTTGGCGGCGCCGGTCAGGGTGGCGACGTCCACCAGCACGTCCGGGTCGAGGCGGGTGCTGGCGTACCCCATGGCGTCGGCCAGGACCAGACGGCCCTCGGCGTCGGAGTTGAGCACCTCGACGGTCCGGCCGGTGTAGGTGGTCAGCACGTCACCGATACGCGTGGCGTCACCGGAGAAGGCGTTCTCCGCGAGGGCGAGCAGACCGGTGACCCGCACGCTCGCGCCCACGGACGCCAGCGCCGACAGGACGGCCAGGACGATCGCCGCGCCGCTCATGTCGGTCTTCATGAGCTTCATGTTGTCGTTGGGCTTGAGCGAGAGCCCGCCGGTGTCGAAGGTGATGCCCTTGCCGACCAGCACCACGTGCGCGGTGGGGTTCTCCGGCGTGTAGCCCAGCTGGACCAGTCGGGGCGGCCGGGAGGAGCCCTGGCCGACACCGAGGATCGCGCCGAAGCCCTCGTCGCCCAGGGCCTTCTCGTCCCACACCCGCACGTCGAGCCCGGACCGGTCGGCGGTCTCACGCGCCCGGGCGGCCATCCACTCCGGGTCCTTGGTCAACGAGGGGGTGTTGATCAGGTCCCGGGCGAGGGCGGTCGCCGTGGCCAGGGTGGTGCCCAGGGCCAGGGGCTCCGCGAGGGCCGCGACGTCGCCGACCACGTCGATCACCGGGGCGGGGCGCTGGGACCTCGGGGGTTCGGTGGTCCGGTAGGTGAAGGTGTACGAGGCGAGCAGCGCGCCCTCGACGAAGGCCGTGGCGGTCTCGGCGTCCGTGCCGGGCCAGGCCAGGGCGACGCGCTCGTTGCCCCGTGCGGCCCGGGAGAGGGCGGCGCCGGCCTTCCGGAGGTCGGCGGGGCTACCCGAGCCGACTCCGAGAAGGGCCAGGCGGACCAGGCCCCCGTCCCGGGACACCGGGAACTGGGAGAGCTCACCGGACGCGCCGGTGAGTGCGTAGTGCGCGAACAGCTCCGCGAGCGACGACGGAAGGACCTGTGTCAGTCCACCGTCGGTGACCCCTTCGACCGCCTCGGGGCCTTCCTCGCCCGCGAGTACGGGGAGGACCAGCAGGTCCGCGGTGGATTCGGCGAGGGTCCCCGGTACGGGGTGGATCTCCGTGGCGAATGGCACAGGCCGCTCACAATCGTTCACTCTTCGGGGAGGTTCACGCAGGTGGGAGGTGTGGAACCTCGGGGGTCATCAGGGCGTTCCGGCCCAGGTGGGGGACGATTGGTGCCGGTTAACCGACGACACCCCGGAGCGCGTCCCGGAGTTCGGTCGCCTCGTCCGGCGTGAGCTCCACGACCAGACGGCCGCCGCCCTCAAGCGGGACCCGCATGATGATGCCGCGACCCTCCTTGGTGACCTCCATCGGCCCGTCGCTGGTCCTCGGCTTCATCGCCGCCATGCCATTCCCCTTTCTAGGTGTTCCTCGCAGGTGACCGGGGCCGACCCACAGCACCGACACCGATCCGCAGGGTCGTCTCGGCTTCGGAGCCGTCGGCCGGTTCCGTGTGACTCGCGCCCGTGTGGCGGGTCGGGAATCACTCTTCGACCATTATCTCGGAGGTTGGGCCCTGGGTGTGCGCCAGGCGACACCCGGAACTCCCCCGCGAGCGCTCACCGGCGAGGAATCGTTGGTCAGTAAGGTTATATCGGTCTCGACCGAAACCCGCGCGCTGTGCGGGCGTCCGTGCGTTCTCCGCCCCGGGCGGGGCGGTCGCTGAGCGGGCTCGCGGCCCGCTCAGTCCAGCAGACCGGTGGAGACCATCCGCGTCCCCTCGCGGGTGACGGAGGACCACTCGGCGTTGAGCCGGTCGCCCTCGGAGGCGGGCCAGAGGGTCAGTTCGGACTCGTCGACGCACCGGTCCTCGGGGTCGGAGGTCTCGGTGTAGGCGTACACGAGCCGGTCGCCGTCGCGTGCCGACAGCTCCAGGGTCCCTGAGCAGGAGAAGGTGGTCCAGGCGGTGCTGCCGCGTTCGGCGCCCTCCTCGATCCGTACCTCCGCGTCCCACTCGGCGACGGGCCGTCCGTCCGTGTCCACCTGGCTCATCCGGCCCGACCAGGCCCCGACGAACTCCTCGGGGTCGGACATGGTGGTGACGGTGTCCTCGCGGGCCCCGTCCAGGTGGGACCAGGCCGCGAAGCCCCCACCTCCGACCAGGAGCAACGCGACCAGGGCCACGGCCGTCCTGGCGAACTGGCGGCGGCGCCGGCCCGTGTGTCGGGTCGATCGGGGCGGCGGCCAGAGGGACATCTGGCGCACCGGGGTGGAGGAGTTCCCGGGCTCGTCCTCGGAGCCCGCCCGGAGTTCGGGTGCTGTGTCCATCCTCGCCATCCTCACGACGGTCCACCCGCTCCGGCGGAGCAGGGGTACGCATGTACAGCGACCGAGAATAGAACACCCGAACGCACCACATCCGACCAAGAAGGACGAGACGGATGTGATGCACGGCATAGGAGGCCCGGGCGTGCCGCGGCCTCTCCGGGCCTCCAGGAGGGGTCAGGACCGGTCGTCGCCTCGACCGCCGACCGAGGCGTCGTCCGCTTCGGGGGTGGTTTCGGACACGAATTCGGGGGAGGTTTCGGGGGTCGATGCGGGGGTGGCACCCGAGTCGGGCGCCGGAGCGGACCCGAAGGGCGCGTCCTCCGCACGGGTGTCGGCCGGACTCCCGTCGGGCGGCGGGACGAGGGTCACGCGCTCGACGTCGTCGGCGTACCCGTCGAGCTCCTCCTCGCCCGGCAGGTAGGCTCCCGGGCTCGGCCCCGTGCCCCGGGGCACGTAGGACGGGTCCAGCCGGGCCAGCCGCCACTCCAGGTCCTCGATCCGCTCCTCGCGTTCGCGCAGGGTGGACGTGAGCCGCACCAGCAGCTCGTCGACCGCGCGCACGTGGTACCCCCACATGGACAGAGGGACGAGGAGTCCGGCCAGGTCACGGGAGCCCACCGGGCGCCCCTCCGGCAGGTTCAGCGGAGGGAAGTCGGCCTCGAACCGGGCGAGCTGCCCGCCCTTGCCGAGCACGACGAAGACCACGCCCACGAGGACGGCGAGCGCGGCGGCGGCGACCAGGATCAAGATGAAGAAAGGCACGGGACCGATCGTGCCACACCGCCGCACTCCCCAGGGAGCGCCGGGCATGGGAGACTCGGCGGGTGTCGAACGCACCCTTCCGAGTCCTGACCCCCACCGCGCCCGGCGCCGGGGCGGGGGCTCCCGCGTCCCCCACCGGGGACGGTCCGAGGGACGGCGCCCCCCGGACGGTGGACGCCGGTCACCGGCCCACCGCCGCCCGGGTCGCCGCCCTCGTCGCGGAGGGGCACACCGTCCTGGTCCGCTGTACGCGGCCGGACGGCGACGCACCGCGCACCGACCTGCCCCCGGCCCCGCCCGGGATCGTGGGCGCGGTCCCGGTCGCGGCGGCCGAGGAGGTGGCCCTGGCGACCGTGTACGCCTGGGCCGGCGCGCGCGTGTTCGTGACCGACCACCCGGAGCGGGTACGGCACGCCCTGGACATGGCCGCCTCGGTGCGCGGGGAGCGCCCGCCCGCCGCCGTGCGCAGGGGACTCGCCTGAGCAGCGCCTAGCTGGCGGGGCCCGCCTCGTCGCGCTCGAACCTGTTCTCCAGGTGCAGGTGCGCCTGCTGGACGATCCGCACGGCCTCCTCCGGGTCGTCGGTCACGTACAGGAGCTCCATGTCGTGGTCCGCGACCAGGCCGTGCTTGAGCAGGCTGTCCTCCACCCAGGTGCGGAGGCCGCCCCAGAACTCGGTGCCGATCAGCACCACGGGGAACCGGGTGATCTTCTTGGTCTGGACGAGGGTGATCGCCTCGAAGAGCTCGTCGAGGGTCCCGAACCCGCCGGGCAGCACCACGAAGGCCTGCGAGTACTTCACGAACATCGTCTTGCGGACGAAGAAGTACCGGAAGGTCATCCCCATGTCGATGTAGGAGTTGAGGGACTGCTCGAAGGGGAGCTCGATGCCCAGGCCCACGGAGAGCCCGCCCGCCTGCTGGGCGCCCTTGTTGGCCGCCTCCATCATCCCGGGGCCGCCGCCGGTGATCGTCGCGTACCCGGCCTCCGCGAGCCTGGCCCCGACCTGGACGCCGAGCTCGTAGAACTCGGAGCCGGGCCTGATCCGCGCCGAGCCGAACACGCTCACGGCGGAGGGGAGCTCGGAGAGCAGCCCGAAGCCCTCCACGAACTCGGACTGGATGCGGAGCACACGCCAGGGGTCGGTGTGTACCCAGTCGGCGGGGCCGCGCCGGTCGAGGAGTCGTTGGTCGGTGGTGGTGTCGGGGATCGCGCGACCGCGGTAGGTGAGCGGTCCGGCACGCCTCACGTTCTCTTCTTCCGTCATGCTCGTAAAGCTATCCATCCGTGGCCGGACCACACCCGAACGACGCGTGTCGGTCCGGTGACCGGTAGCGGACACGGAACCGCCCACCAGGGCCGGAGCGCCCGGCGGGCGGTCGCGGTCCGGGTTCGCTCAGCGCCGTCCGGTGAGCCAGGCCACCATGCGCTCCTCGGCCTCGCGGATCTGCGGGATGCTGGCGTACTCGTCACGCGTGTGGGCGAGCATCGGGTCGCCGGGGCCGTAGTTGACGGCGGGCACCCCCAGCTCCGAGAAGCGGGAGACGTCGGTCCACCCCAGCTTCGCGCGGGCCCGTCCCTCACCGACGGCGGTGACGAAGGCCGCCGCCGAGGGGTCGTCCAGGCCGGGGCGGGCCGGAGCGGAGGAGTCGGTGACCGTCACCTCGAAGCCCGCGAACACCTCGCGCAGGTGGGCCTCGGCGTCGGCCGGGGAGCGGTCCGGGGCGTACCGGTAGTTGACGCGGACCACGCACTCGTCCGGGATGACGTTCCCGGCCACGCCGCCCTCGACGAACACCGCGTTCAGCCCCTCGTGGAAGGTCAGGCCCTCCACCTCGGGCTGGCGGGGCGTGTAGGCGCGCAGCACGTCCAGGATCGCGCCCGCCTTGTGGATGGCGTTCTCTCCCTTCCAGGAACGCGCGCTGTGCGCCCGCTTGCCGTAGGCCGTGACGTCCACGCGCATGGTGCCCTGGCAACCGCCCTCGATGACCCCGTCGGTGGGCTCCATGAGGATCGCGAAGTCACCGGCCAGCCACTCCGGGTGGTTACGGCTGAGGCGGAGGAGGCCGTTGCGGACGGCGTCCACCTCCTCGTTGTCGTAGAAGACGTAGGTGACGTCGTGGAGGGGCTCGGTGACCAGCGCGGCCAGCTTGAGCTGGACGGCCACGCCCGCCTTCATGTCGGTGGTACCGCAGCCGTACAGGCGGTCGCCGTCCACGTGCGAGGGGACGTTGTCCACGATCGGCACGGTGTCGAGGTGACCGGCGATCACCACGCGGCGGTCCCGGCCGAGCTCCGTGCGGGCCACGACGGCGTCGCCGTCCCGGGTCACGGTGAGGTGGGTGAGGGAGGACAGGGCGTTCTCGACCGCGTCGGCGAGGGCCCTCTCGTCCCCGCTCTCGGAACGGATGTCCACGAGGGCGGCGGTCAGGTCCGCCACGTCCGAGGTCAGGTCCAGCATGGTGTCGCCCCGTTTCGGTGAGGTCAGTGGATGGGTCACGCGCACGGCCACCCTAGAACAACGGCGGGGCGCCCTCCCCGGGTGGGAGGACGCCCCGGACGTGCGCGCGCGGTGCGCGGTCTAGGCGTTGACGCCGTGCTCGCGCAGGAGGTCGTTCAGGGCGAGCTTGTCGTGCTCCTGCCCCTCCTCGAGGCGCTTGAGCACCAGCAGGACCGGCATGCCGAAGTCGCCGCCGGGGAAGCTCTTGGTGCGGCTGGAGGTGACGCACACCGACCAGGCCGGGGCCTCGCCCCGGGCCAGTTCCTCACCCGTCTCGGCGTCGAAGACGCGCGTGGAGGAGGTGAGGATGGTGCCCGCGCCGAGCTTGGCGCCCTTGCGCACGCGGGCGCCCTCGACGACCATGCTGCGCGAGCCGAGGAAGGCGTCGTCCTCGATGATCACCGGGGAGGCCTGCGGGGGCTCCAGGACGCCGCCGACACCCACGCCGCCGGAGAGGTGGACGTTCTCACCGATCTGCGCGCAGGAGCCGACCGTGGCCCAGGTGTCGACCATGGTGCCGGAGCCGACGTAGGCGCCGATGTTGGTGAAGGACGGCATGAGCACGACGCCCGGGGCCAGGAAGGAACCCCAGCGGGCGATGGCGCCGGCGACGACGCGGACGCCGTCGAAGCGGGTCTTCAGGGGCATGCGGTCGTGGTGGTAGAAGTCGCCCACGTGGGACTCCTTCATGTCCAGGACCTTGAAGCCGAGGAGGATGGAGCGCTTGGCGCGCTCGTCGACCACCACGTCGTCCGTGGCGGGGTCGACGAAGGCCACGCGGGCCTTGCCCTCGTCGATCTGGTCGATGGCGCCGGTGATGACGGCGCGCGCCTCGGAGTGGTCGGGGGTCAGTTCGGAGCGCCGCTCCCAGAGTTCGTCGATCTGGTCGGGCAGCGGACTGGTGTACGAGCTGGTCATGTGAACCCACGTTAGCCGCTCGTCCGGGGTGGGTCGTCTGCGCCCCGCCCGCTCCGGATGAGCCTTTGGCCACTCGTGCCGGTGACCGCCCGGAGACCGCCCGGAGTCCGCCCGGAGCCGGGACGTGCGGCGGCTTCGGAACGGATCGGGTGGCCCGGTCACGGGTCCGGACACACGCTCAGCGAGGGTTCCCGTTGACTGATCGCGGCGCCGACTACACTTTCGCCGGGGCTCGTCCGGGAAACCGCCTCCGTCAGGAACCCGGCACAGCGCCCAGCGCACCGCCTCGGCCCTCCCCTCGGGTCCGCGACCGGTGGGCTCCACCCGTCGCCGACCCTTGGTGCGCCCGTGCCCAGTAAACGCAGGACGTTCTCCGCGTTCGCCAAGATCCTCCTCATCCTCACCTTCGTCTGCGGACTGTTCGTGGCCGGGGGCTACTACGTGCTGACCACGTTCGAGCCGCTGGACACGCGCGAACGTCCCGACCCCGGCTGCCGTCTGGCACTCCCCGAGGGCCGCTACGACATGGAGATCACCCAGGCGGCGAACGCGGCGACCGTGGGCGGCGTCGCCTTCAGCCGCGACCTCCCCGAGGAGGCGGTCACGGTGGCGTACGCGACGGTGTGGCAGGAGTCCACGTTCTACAACGTGGAGTACGGGGACCGGGACTCCCTGGGCCTGTTCCAGCAGCGGCCGTCACAGGAGTGGGGCGATCCCGAGGAGATCCTGGACCCGGTGACCTCCAGCCGGTCGTTCTACGACGAACTGGTGGAGGTCGGCGGGTGGGAGGACCTGCCCGTCTACGAGGCCGCCCAGCGGGTGCAGCGCAGCGCGCACGGGTTCGCCTACGACCAGCACGAGGAGCTGTCCTCCGGGATGGCCGACGCCTTCACCGGGCCGGGTGGAGCGGCGGTGACCTGCTGGTTCGACGAGGCGACCCTGGAGTCGCTGCGGGCCGGGGACGCGGACGTCGCGGGGGCCGAGGAGGAGATGGCCCGGGTGTTCGGCACCGACCCGGCGGAGCTCCCCGTGTCGGAGGACCGGGAGCCGCGCACCGGCGACCTCGGCTGGGCGATGGCCCACTGGGCGGTCGTGCACGCCGAGGAGTACGGGATCACGTCGGTGTCGTACGAGGACCAGCGGTGGCGCGCCTCGGAGGGCATGGACGGCGCGCAGAACTGGACCGAGATCGAGGACGCGAGCGAGGCCACGGGCGGCCGGGTCGTCCTGCGGTAGGGCCGCCTCCGACGGACGGGGTCCGCCCGGGGGCGTTCCGATCGCGGCGGTGGGGGCCGGCCGTTCCGGCACCGGCCCCCACCGCCGGGGGTCACTCGGCCAGACGCTTGGCGGCGGCCTCGACACGTTCGTCGGTGGCGGTGAAGGCCACGCGGACGTGGCGCTCGCCGGTCGGGCCGTAGAAGGCGCCTGGGGCCACCAGGACGCCCCGCTCGGCCAGCGCCGCGACCGCGCCCCACGCGTCGTGGTCGGGGTGGCTGGCCCACAGGTACAGCCCCGCGTCGGAGTGTTCGACGCTCCACCCCGCGCCCTCGAACGCCGCGCGGAGCCGCGTGCGACGGGCCCGGTAGCGCTCCTTCTGCTCGGCGGCGTGCGCGTCGTCGTCCAGGGCCGCCTTCATGGCCGCCTGCACGGGGGCGGGCACGATCATGCCCGCGTGCTTGCGCACCGCGAGGAGTTCGGCCACCAGGTCGGGGTCGCCCGCGACGAAGGCGCCCCGGTACCCCGCGAGGTTGGAGCGCTTGGACAGCGAGTGGACCGCGAGCAGGTTCTCGTGCGATCCACCGCACACGTCCGGGTGCAGGATCGAGACGGGCTCGGTGTCCCAACCCAGGTCCAGGTAGCACTCGTCGGAGGCGACGATCGTGCCCCGCTCTCGGGCCCACTCGACCACCTTGCGCAGGTGGTCGGCGCCGAGGACGCGGCCGGTGGGGTTGGCGGGCGAGTTGACCCACAGCAGCTTGACGTCGGCCGGACCCAGCGCGGTGAGGCTGTCCGAGGCGACGGCGGTGGCCCCGGCGACGCGCGCGCCCGCGTCGTAGGTCGGGTACGCCAGCTCGGGGTGGACGACAGTGTCACCGGGGCCCAGGCCGAGCAGGGTGGGCAGCCAGGCCACCAGTTCCTTGGAGCCGACCGTGGGCAGGACCGCGCCGTCCGCGACCCGGACGTCGTGGCGGCGCTCCAACCAGCCCTGGATGGAGGCGCGGAGTTCGGGGGTGCCCCAGGTCAACGGGTACCCGGGTGAGTCGGAGGCGTCGGCGAGCGCGGCGCGCAGGTTCGCGGGCACCGGGTCCACAGGAGTGCCGACCGAGAGGTCGACGATCCCGTCCGGGTGGGCGGCGGCCGTTCTCTTGTACGGCGTCAGCCGGTCCCACGGGAAGGTCGGAAGCCGATCGGTCACCGGTCGACGTTCACCCATCGGTGCACTCTCCATTCGGTTCTCGGGCCGTTCAGGTCTGGGTCGGGCCCCACACAACAGCGTCGGGGGGGAACAACGG
>NZ_CBDRIY010000034.1:0-71848 GCF_965344335.1 Nocardiopsis eucommiae | reverse complement strand
CTCCCCCCCCCCCGCCCCCGTTCGCGTTCAGAACCCCTAAGCTGACCGGTATGAATGACAGTTTGGTGTGGATCGACTGCGAGATGACCGGCCTCGACTTCGAGAACGACGCGCTGATCGAGGTGGCCTGTCTGATCACCGACGGTGAGCTGAACATCCTCGACGAGGGTGTCGACGTCGTGATCAAACCCCCGCAGGAGGCCCTGGACCGGATGGGCGACTTCGTCCGGAACATGCACACCACGTCGGGGCTCCTGGACGAGCTGGACAAGGGCGTGACGCTCCAGGAGGCGGAGGACCGCGTGCTGGAGCACATCCGCCAGTACGTGACCGA
Organism: Nocardiopsis eucommiae; assembly: GCF_965344335.1. Taxonomy (NCBI): domain Bacteria; kingdom Bacillati; phylum Actinomycetota; class Actinomycetes; order Streptosporangiales; family Nocardiopsidaceae; genus Nocardiopsis; species Nocardiopsis eucommiae. Next base: position 71,514 of record NZ_CBDRIY010000034.1, on the reverse strand, counting down.
GCCCCGCAAGGCGCCGCTGTGCGGCAACTCGATCGCCACCGACCGCACCTTCCTCGCCCGGGACATGCGCCGGATCGACGACTTCCTGCACTACCGGATGGTCGACGTGTCCTCCATCAAGGAGCTCCTGCGCCGCTGGTACCCGCGCGTCTACTACGCGAGCCCGGAGAAGAACGGCGGCCACCGGGCGCTCGCGGACATCACCGAAAGCATCCGTGAGCTGCGGTACTTCCGCGCGGCCGCCTTCGTCCCGGAGCCCGGCCCGAACTCCGCCACGGCCCGCGCCATCGCCGCCGAGGTCGTCGCCGACGGCACCGGCCTGATCGCACGTGACGCGGCTCTCCACACCCCCCAGCCGGAAAACTGATCGAAGCACTCCCCGGAGTCCGCTAGAATTTCATACGTACGCAGGGCCGAGAGGCCCGGCGCACGTGGTGGGTGTAGCTCAGCCGGTAGAGCACTTGGTTGTGGTCCAAGAAGTCGCGGGTTCAAGTCCCGTCACTCACCCCAGAGTCGAGAGGCCCTGATCCAGCGGATCAGGGCCTCTCGCGTTCCCGGGGGTTCCGCGGCCCTCGGCGGGGTACGACCGTCACCGGTCCAACGACAGGAGGCGACCGTGGGCAGATCGGTTCTGGTGACCGGCGGCACGAGAGGGATCGGGCTCGGCATCGCCCGGGCGTTCGCGGAGGCCGGGGACCGGGTACTGATCGTCGGGCGTGACGAGGCCAGGGCACGGGAGGCCGCCCATGGCGTTCCGGGGGCGGAATGGGCCGTCGGGGACGTGGCCGATCCCGAGGACTGCGCGCGCGTGGTCGAACAGGCCGTGCGGAGCACCGGCGGTCTGGACGTGGTCTGCGCCAACGCCGGCGTCTTCCCCTCGTCCCCGCTGGTGTCGATGGACCAGGACGAACTGGGCCGGGTCATCGACACCAACCTCAAGGGCACGGTGTTCACGGTGCAGTCCGCGATCGAGGCCCTGACGGCCTCGGAGCGGGGACGCGTGGTGATCACCTCCTCCATCACCGGACCGCTGACCGGATACTCGGGGTGGACGCACTACGGCGCCACCAAGGCGGCCCAGCTCGGGTTCATGCGCAGCGCCGCCCTGGAGCTCGCGCCACGGGGCATCACCGTCAACGCCGTACTTCCGGGCAACGTGCGCACCGAAGGCCTGAACGACATGGGGCCCGAATACCTCGAGCGCATGCGTGCGGCGATCCCTCTGGGGCGCGTGGGAGAGGTGGAGGACATCGCCGCGACCTGTCTGTTCCTCGCGGGTCCTGGGGCCTCGTTCATCACCGGTCAGGCCATCGTGGTCGACGGCGGCCAGGTGCTGCCCGAGGACGGCGGCGCCTTCGCGACTCCCGAGTGAGAACAGACCACGGTGGCCCTCATCCGAGAACCAGGGCCATCGGCGTGCTCGGAGTACGCCGCACGAGGTGAGTCTCACCGTCCCGCGGTCCGCAGTCCTCACCGACAGCACAGGCCACAGAGGTTGATCTCAGGCGCTCCGGACTCAGCACGATCATCAGCACCAATTTTGCGAAACCGCTTTTCGTTGAAGTGACGAGAAGCTAGTCTCACCGCATGCCGAGAGAAACCTGGCAGCCTCCCCCCGTCCTGTTGACCGTCGACCTCGTGATCCTCACGCTGCGGTCTTCGCTCCTTCAGGTGCTCCTCGTCGAGAGAGGTATCGAACCCCACAAGGACGAGCTCGCGCTCCCCGGCGGTTTCATCTCCGACGAGGGTGAGGATCTCTTCGACGCGGCCTGTCGAGAGCTTCGGGAGGAGGCCGGACTCGACGCGACGACCCTGCACCTGGAGCAGTTGGGCACCTACGGTCGCCCAGGGCGGGACCCCCGCGGACGGATCGTCTCCGTCGCCTATCTGGCCGTGGCTCCCGGACTACCCGAGCCGGAGGCGGGCACGGACGCGTCGGCGGCGGCCTGGTACCCCGTCGAGGAGTTGACCTCCGGGCATCGAGGTCTCGCGTTCGACCACGGGGACATCCTCGAGGACGGCCTGGAACGCGCCCGAACGATGATCGAACACACCTCCCTGGCCACGGTCTTCTGCAACGAGACCTTCTCGATCACCGAACTGCAGCGCGTCTACGAGGCGGTGTGGGGCTTCGAGATCGACTCGCGCAACTTCTACCGCAAGGTCCAGGCCGTCAACGGCTACCTCGTTCCAGCCGGACCGAAGAAACGCACGACCAAGGGAAGACCCGCCCGGCTCTTCAAGGCAGGACCCCAGAGGGTCCTGCGACCCCCGATGATGCGCCCCCTCCCCCAACCTCAGAGCGAGAGAGAATGACGAGTGACGACCTCGTGGTCGTTCTGACTGCCCTGAACCTGGAATACGAAGCAGTACGCGAACGACTGTCCCACCCCCGCACGTACCTGCACCCCAGAGGCACACGTTTCGAGATCGGTACCCTGCCCGGCGGGCAGGGATCCGCCGTCCTGGGACTCACCGGAAAGGGCAACCAGTCCTCCGCGGTCCTGACCGAACGGGCCATCCAGGAGTTCTCACCCGTCGCGCTCCTCTTCGTGGGTGTGGCCGGGGCCCTGTGGGACACCCCGCTCGGTGACGTGGTCTTCGGAACACACGTGTACGCGTACCACGGCGGGACCAGCGAGGACGACGGGTTCAAGGCCCGGCCCCGCGCCTGGGAGTCGCCCCATGGACTCAGCCAGACCGCCGCTCACCTGGCCAGGATCGACTCCTGGGCCCCCAGGACGGAGCCACGGCCGCGGGTGCACTTCGGCCCCGTCGCGGCCGGAGAGGTCGTCCAGAACTCACGCGTCTCCCCAGAGGCGGCCTGGATCCGACAGACCTTCAACGACGCTCTCGCCGTCGAGATGGAGGGCGCGGGGATCGCCCAGGCCGGGCACCTCAGCTCGACCCCGGTCGGAGTCGTGCGCGGTATCAGTGACCATGCCGACGGCCGAAAGGCCACCGCCTCGGATCTGAGCTGGCAGCCGATCGCGGCCGCGAACGCCGCCGCCTTCGCTCTGGCACTGGCCGAGGAGATCGTTCGCCGAGAGGAGCCCCCCAACATGCGAAGAGACGATGCGTTCCGAGGCACCGGGAACGTCACCAACACCGCTCATGGCAGCGTCGGCGTCCAGGCGGGACACGTGAGCGGTGGGACCTTCCACGTCTCCGTCGCCCCCGCTGACCAGCCCACCGAAAGCACCATCCCCACAAGGCTCTCCGAGCTGCGGGAGGAGCTGTCGCAGGAGCGCGAGGCAGGACGACTCGACGGGGCGCTCCACGAAGCCGCGTCAGAGGAGATCGACATCGCGAGCAAGGGGCTCGAGGAAGCGACCCCCACGAGCAGGAAGTCGTCCCTCCTGGCCCTGAAACGCCTGCTCGGCCTGCTCGGGGACCTCGCTTCGTTGTCCTCGAAGGTGGCGTCGCTGATCACCGCAGTGAAGGGACTCTCATGACTTGGGCCGAAACCGTCAACACGGCCGGAAGCAACTCGAACGTCGGGGTCCAGGCCGGCACCATCCGAGACTCGAACATCACCGTGAATCAGCACGATCCCCCCGAGAAGGTCTTCGAAGCCGGGGTGAGGTACCTCGAGCTCGGAGTTCCCGACAGGGCCCTGAGCCACATCCGTGAAGCGTTGGCCGGGGGGCACCACGAGAGCCCGGAGGTACGTCTCTACCTGGTGCTGGCCATGCTGAGCAAGCGCTCCTACCGAGATCTGAACGAGCAGAACCGCGCGACACTGAGCGAACTCTCCCACCGACTGTCCCCAGAGGCGCAGGATGAGTGGAACGAAGCCCTGAACGTGGTGTTCCTGGTCCTGTCCTGCGTGAACGGTTCCGGAGGAGACCCCGGTGTCGCGGTGGCCAAGCTGCACGACCTGCCCGAGACGCAGCGCGAACTCGTCATGCGTCACCTGAGCGTGGTTCTGACCGGCAGTATGAAGCAGGGGGTGTGGGACAAGTACCTGGAGACGGCACACAGGAACAGAACCTCCGGAGACAGGGCCAACCGGATCTGGGCCTACTTCGAACCCGAGCCCGCTGAGGCGAGGGCGGCGCACCCCCAACCGAAGTCGACCACCGGCAAGGATCAGTTCAGGGCCGTCGTCCTGGCGGTCGCGACCCTGGCCCCCCTCGTCCTCGTACTGGTTATCGCGCTCGGCTTCGGCTCCCTGCTCGCCAGCCTCTCAACCCTCGTGTTCGTTCCGTTGGCTGCCTGGCACGTCGCACGCTGGCACCACCATTCACGGCGTGCGGCCCCCCTGCGATGGCGGACCGCCGACCACGATCGTCCACCCCTGTTCCTTGGCACCCAGGTGGATTACGCTCTCCACCACTACTTCGACAGGTTCGCCCCCGACCCGCGGAACCGCTCCGCCTGGTTGGAAGCGACGCAAGAGGTCCGACGGGCCCTGAGCGACGAGGTCACCCGGATTTACCACGAGCGCGACGTCCGATCGGGCCGGGTGAACTGGCTCCTCCGATTCATGGCGCAGGACGCGTGTCAGCGTTGGAGCGAAGGGGTAACGCAGCGACCGGGGTACACCCGCGCGCTGGACACCCGGACGAAGGTCTCGTGTGTGGCTCTGTGCCTGCTCTCGGGCGTGAGCGCGTTGTTCGTCCTGCAAACCGCCCTCACGGGATCCCTGCTGACCATCCCCTGCGTCGTCCTGGCGGGGCTGGCCTCGAAACACTCGGTTCCCCTCTGGCTACGCATCCACAGCGATCGGCACCGCTGGGTCGAGGAGTCGCGGGAACGCGAGGTCATCCTCAAGGCCCGTAAGGAGGCCCGCGAGCAGTGGAGGACCACACTTCGGGAGCTCAGGCCCACGGAAGCCGAGATGGAGAAGTGGCTCGAGGCCGACAAGAACCTGTTCCTCTCCCGAACGCTGCGCCACTACAGGCTGGAATGGCACGAGGTCGTCGCCGTCGCCGACCTGCACGCGCCCAACCAGCCGTGCAGGAGTGCCAAGGTCACCCTTGGGCCGTGGCGCTACTCCGCGTACCAGCTCAGGGTCTTCCTGGTCACTGAAGAAGGGGTCCGCGAAGCAACAGCGAACCTCGACTTCGTGGGTGGCGAGGCGCACGACACCGGACGCCACAACTACCGCTTCGACGCGTTCTCCTCAGTGTGGGTCGACATCTCCAGCGAGCACCGCCACACGCTCAACATCACGCTGACCAACGGTCCCGTCAAGAGCCTCGTCGTCTCGGAGGCCTCGCACGATCCCACACCGGATCCGAGGAACCGGGAGGCAGCGGCCCAGACAGACCTCGAAGCCGCGGGATTCCCGCACGCGCTCCGGATCCTCGAAGGCATCGCCGCGGAGGGGAAGACCTGGTTCGATCGTGAATCGAAGACCGACCCCGGTACCGCGGCCTGATCCCAACGTCCACCGAAGTCAGTCGGTGCGGTGTGGGGTGTGGAGCCCTCGGGTCCACACCCCACACCGCAGGGAGCGGAGAGCGGGGCGAACCGGGTGACCGGGGTCGGCGTCAGTGGAAGAAGCCGATGATGCCGTGTCCGCGGCCGGCGGCGGTGCGGATCCAGCCCAGGACCGCGGTGACCGCCTCACGCATGTAGGGGTCCTCGATCGCCGCGATCCGCTCCGGGGTGACCGCGCGGGCCTGCTCGTCGGCCAGACTGACGGACTTGGCGGACCAGGAGTCGCCGTCGTCCTGGTCGCCCGCCAGGTACTCGACCCGCACCTCGTTCACGCCGAGGGCCGAGAGGGTCTGGTCCACTTCCTCGAGCCACCAGTACTTCACCGGGTAGAAGCAGCGGTTGTCGAGGAACCTGCCGTACATCTCGCACTGCGAGCGCACCGTCTCGGAGGCGGGGCGGGAGATCCTGTCCATGTCGACACTGAAGGCCATCAGTCCTGAACTCATGCCCCGAACGATAGGGAGCCCCTGTGACAGTTCGGGTCTCGCGGCGTGGAGACGGGGACGGCGGTGCCCTCCGTGTGAGACTGGCGTCGAGTCGGCCCGGGCGCGGCCGTCGGAGAGGAGCCAGCGTGAAGATCACCCTCACCCAGTTCGTTTCGCTCGACGGTGTCAGCCAGGGCCCCGGGGCGGCCGACGAGGACGTCTCGGAGGGCTTCACGCGGGGCGGCTGGTTCGTGCCCTTCATGGACGCGGCGTTCGTGAGGACCGCGTCGGAGTGGCTGGACCAGGCGGACGGGCTGCTGTTCGGCCGACGCACCTATGAGGCCTTCGCCCGTGACTGGCCGCAGATCACCGAACCCGATCCGTTCACGGTACGGATGAACTCGCTGCCCAAGTACCTGGTGAGCTCCACCCTCGCGGAGGGCTCCTGGGCCCCCACCACCGTGCTGGGCGGGGATCCGGTCACCTCGGTGGCGAGGTTGAGGGAGCAGCCCGGGCGTGAGTTGCAGATCCACGGCAGCGCCCGGCTCGGGGGGTTCCTCGTGGCTTCGGGTCTGGTCGACACGGTTCGTCTGGTCGTCGCCCCCACCGTGGTCGGTGAGGGCCGCCGCCTGTTCACACACCCTTCGCAGAGCACCGGGTTCCGTCTGGTCGGGCGGGAGCACACCCCCTCGGGTCTGGTCCTGCTGGAGTACGCCACCACCGGAACGGCTCCGTTGGCAGACTACGAGGGCGTCGACGCGCTCACCTGAGCGCACGTCGCGGCAGCACGCCCGGAGCGCCCCCTCTGGGCGTTTCCTGGCACGCGAACGTCCGCGGCGGCCCGAAGCACGTCTGTGGCGCCCAAACACACAGGTGACAACGGGCCTCCGCGGCTTCCCGAGGCGTCACCCCACCTGGTTCCGCCTCGGGCACGTCCGGTTTGTGGGACGACCACCTCTCCGACCGGCGAGGAGCCGGACCGTCCGCCGCGCACGACCACTGCGCCGTGTGACCGGTGCGTGAACGGTACGTACTCCCGGGCCGCCGGGGAGCCTCCCACCACGGTGCTCCCCCACGGGCCGCCGACGCGTTCCTCCGCCCGACCGGACGAAGCATCGGAGGAGAGGGGTGTCGTCCTTCATCGACCGATTCCCCCGGTAGCCCCACCGCGGGTTCGGTCCTTGAGGGGTGCGGCGGATGGGGGTCCCCGGGCCCGGGTCGTCTCGCCTGCCCACCGGTGGCCGTCCGAGGCGATCGCGTGGTCCGTCCGCTCCGCCCGAGGGGACCGGACCGGATCGCTGCTGGACGGGCCGTCGTGGCCCCGGAGGAGGGCGTCACCGATTCCCATCGTCACAGGGACCACGGGGGGCGGGACGGGGTTCGGAGGGTCGTCGTCCGGCGGGACGAGGCCGTCCCACGGGGCGGCCCTCTCTGAGGGCGCGACGTACCCGGTCGGCGCGGGGCCGTGGTCGACCACCAGGGCCGGGGGGTGGTCCTCGACGTCGAAGCGCCGCCAGGCGGTGCTCCCGGACTCGTCCGCCGCCCCGAGCCTCAGGTGGAGGTGGTGTTCTCCGTCGTCCAGGGCCCGCTGGTAGGCCTCGGTCACGTCGAACTCCACACCGCCGTGGAGCGGGCAGGCGGTGTGCCCGCCCCGCACGTTCCGGGTGTCGAGCAGTCCCCGGGACGCCGGTTGGTCGTTCCAGGTGGTGTTCTCGTCGAACGGGTCGACCCGGTGCAACTCCACGACGGAGTCGCTTTCACAGTCGTAGGACCATGCCACGTCGACGCGCAGGACCGCGGATTCCACCACGGATTCGGAACCGAGTTCCACCGGGAAACGAAAAAGGGCCCTGCGGGTGTAGACACGATCCCAGGCGAGGCGCCCCGTCCCCAGACTCCCGTTTTCGGCCATGTTGGAGGGTTGGTCCGGAAATGCGCGGTCCACATGAGTCCACAGCGAACTCACGGACGCCATTCGACCACCGTCGTCGTGCGCGATCGCGGACGGGTCCTCCTCGGAGTGGACTCCCACCCCACCGAATGGGCCGCCCCCGACCGGGGAGGCCCCGATCAGACCGGATTCCGGAGCACCCCCCTTGACGATGGGGGCTTTCTCGTCAGCCGCGACGGGTGCGCCCACCCCCAGCGAGACAACCAGGGCATAGGTCGCACAGGCCGCCGTCGCGCGGGTCAGGGTACGACGCATTACGGTTAGTGCCTACACATTCCAACTACGACCGAAAGCAATTCCGCGAGGCTTCGTGCCTCGCGTTCGACTAAGAGGAATTTACCAAATTCACACCCGAACCGACAAACAACAGGGACATACGAGCGGACCAAAACCACCTTTATCCCACAAGACAAACGAGGACCCCTGGAGTCCACCCGGGGAGTCGACACCACCCTTCGCTTTCCGCTGTCCCGCATTCGGCAAGAACCAAAATACGGTTCGTTTCAAACCGAAAACCGACGACAGGGGGCCGCTCCACCGCCTCCCCAGATCGGGGCCGCGCCACGAGATAGGTTGCGGACATGGAAGGCAACGACCCCGACACCGAGGTGCTCCGAGCCGTGGGTGCCCGACTGCGCCAGCTGCGAGGGCGGGCGAAGCTGACCCTCATCGAACTGTCGGAGCGCACTGGCATCTCACCGAGCACGCTCTCCCGCCTGGAGACCGGGCGGCTCCAGCCCACCCTGGGGCAGCTGCTCCCCCTCTCCCGCGCCCACCAGGTGCCGATCGGCGAGCTCGTGGACGCCCCCAGAGTGGGTGACCCGCGCGTCCACCTGCACCCGGTGCGCCGCTTCGGCCTGACGTTCGTCCCGCTCACACAGCGCGCGGGCGGGGTCCAGGCGTACAAGGTGGTCTATCCGCCGTCCCGGACCCTTCCAGCTCCCGAGCTGCGCACGCACGAGGGCCACGAGTGGTTCTACGTCCTCACCGGAACCGTGCGTCTGGTCCTCGGATCCGAACAGGACGTGCTGCTGCGGGCCGGGGAGGCGGCCGAGTTCGACACCCGGACCCCGCACTGGATCGGCAACCCCGCCGAGCGGGCGGTGGCCGAGGTCATCGCGATCTTCGGGACCCAGGGCGAACGCATCCACCTGCACGGCGCCTGAGGAACCACGCACCCACGCCGTTGCAGATCCGCACAGAACCGTGCGCGGATCGGTCCCCGCCGCCCAGCATGGGCGTCATGCGATCCGAAACCGGGGTCCCCTCTCCCGCACGGGAGTTCTGGGACCGGCAGTACGGCGACGAGAGTCCCTCGACGCCCCCTCCCCCGCCCAACGCGGCCCTCGTGGCGCTCGCGGAGGAGCTGGCGCTCGTACCGGCTCCGCGCCCGCGAGTCTCCCACGCCCTCGACCTCGCGTGCGGACGCGGCGGGGACGCCCTGTGGCTGGCCGCGCGGGGGTGGCGGGTCACGGCGGTGGACGTCTCGGAACACGTGCTCGACGTCCTGGCCGAACGGTCCCGGCTGGCGGGGGTCGGGGAACTCCTCGACGTGGAGCCCCACGACCTGGCGTCCTCCGCGCCCGACACCGGTCCCCTCGACCTCGTCCACGCCAGTTACTTCCACGCCACGACGGACCTCGACCGGGACGCGGTCCTGCGCGCGGCCGCGCGGTCGGTACGCGACGGGGGGCTGCTGCTCGTCATCGACCACGCTTCGAGCGCGCCCTGGTCATGGAACCGGCACGACGAGCACCCGACCGTGGACGACCTGTGGCACTCACTCGGCCTCGGGCCGGAGTGGACCGCCGTCGTGGCCGAACGGCGCACCCGGCTCGCGCACGGCCCCGACGGCCGCTCCGCGACGGTGGCCGACAACGTGGTGGCGGCACGCCGCCGACTACCGACGACACCGGCTCCCGAACCGACCTGAGCGCCCGCACCATCCACGAAGGAGGCCCCATGTCCGCCGCGTCACGACACGACCGTCCGCCGCCCAGGACCGGAACCGGGGAGAGGGAGGTCCTCACGGGATTCCTGGACTACCTGCGCGAGAGCGTCATCTCCAAGCTCGAGGGGGCGCCGAAGGAACACCTGCGCACCCCCGGCGTGGCGTCGGGGACCAACCTGCTCGGTCTGATCGCGCACCTGACCCGGGTCGAGCGCCACGTGTTCCTCGGTGAGGAGACCGGTGACTGGGCGGCGACGTTCCATGCCGACCCGGACCGGACCGCCGAGGAGGTGCTCCAGGGCTACCGCGACGCCGTCACCGCCGCGAACGCGGCCATCGCCGCCTGCACGGACCTCGGCCGACCCGCGCACGACGGCCGCCGCGGCCGGACCGCGCCGTCGATGCGATGGTCCCTGGCGCACATGATCGAGGAGACCGGTCGTCACGCGGGGCACCTCGACATCCTCCGCGAGCGGATCGACGGACGAACCGGCCGCTGAACGCCCTGCCGACCGGCCCCGCGACCCGGCCGGTGCGTGCTCGCACCGGCCGGGTCGCCCGTCTCAGTCGGCGTGGACCCCGCCCGGGAGCCGGGTGGCCGGGCCCGTGTACCCGGCGAGGACCGCACGCGGGAGCGGACCCTTGATCCTCGCGCCGCTGTTGCCCTCCTCCCAGGCGTGGGCCAGGATGCCGACGGACCGCGAGAGGACGAAGAGCCCTCGGGCCAGTTCGGGGGCGAAGCCGAGGGAAGCGTAGACGGTGGCCGTGGCCCCGTCGATGTTCATCGGGACGGCTCGGCCCCGGCGCCCCTCCAGGGCCTTCTCCAGGGCGAGCGCGGACTCCAGCGGTCCGGCGTCGACGACCCCCTCGCGGACCGCCTCGCGGACCATGTCCAGGAGGGGGTCGCGGCGGGGGTCCCTGGGGTGGAAGCGGTGCCCGAATCCGGGGACGTAGCCGCCCCTCTCCCGGTACTCGGCCACGATCGACTCGGCCACGACGTCGGCGCCGGTGCCGTCGGAGCGCCGCTCCGCCATCTCGTTCAGCAGGGCGACGCACTGCTGGCCGGCGCCACCGTGCACGTCCCCCAGGAGGTTCACCCCGCTGGCGACCGCGTTGTTGAGTCCGAGTCCGCAGGTGGCGGCCATCCGGGCGGCCGCGATGGAGGGCGCCTGGGGCCCGTGGTCGACCCCGGACACCAGCGCGGACTCCAGCATGCGGGCCTGGGCGGGCTCGGGCAGTTCACCCCTGAGCATGAGCCAGACCACCTCGACGAAGCCGTGGCGGCCGATGACGTCCTGCACGGGGTAGCCCCGCAGTTCGATCTCTCCCGGGGCGACGCGTGTCAGGGAGGTCGACCACCAGTCACCGATCTCCTCGTGCGTCATGCTCGGGGTGTCAGGAGCGCTCACACCACACCCGCCTCTCTGAGCGCGTTGACCTCGCTCTGTTCGTAGCCCGCTTCCCGGAGGATCTGGTCGGTGTGTTCCCCGAGGAGGGGTGGCGATCGATCGGGCCCCAGGGAGGCTCCGTCGACGTGCACGCCGCTGCCCAGGACACGGAGTTCGCGGTCGTCCCGGCCGGGGAACGGCAGGGTGCGGACCAGGCCCCGGTGTCGGACGTGGTCCAGTTCGAGGGCCTCGCGGACGCTGAGGACGCGGGCCGCGGGGACCCCCGCCTCGGACAGGACCACCTCCCAGTCCCGCGCGCTCCGGCTCGCCAGGCGCTCCTCCAGTTCGTCGCGGAGCGCGACCCGGTGGGCCTTGCGGTCCTCCCGGGTGGCGAAGCGCGGGTCGGTCACGAGCTCGGAGGCCCGGAGGAGCTGGCAGAGGGTCTCGAACTGTTCCTGCTTGTTGGCCGCGATGTTGAGTGTGCCCTCGGCCGTGGTGAAGGTGCCCGAGGGAGCGGCGGTGGCGTTCTCGTTGCCGATGCGGGAGGGTTCCACCCCCGCGGAGAGGTAGTTGGAGACCCCCCATCCCATGGCCGTGATGGCGGTCTCCAGCATCGAGACGTCCAGCCGGGTGCCCTCCCCCGTGCGTTCACGCCGCACGAGGGCGCTTCCAACGGCGAAGGCGGCGGCCAGTCCGCCCAGGACGTCCGCGATCGGGAAGCCCGCGCGGAGCGCCCCGGTCTCCTCCGTCCCGGTGGCGTCCATCATCCCGGACAGTCCCTGGATGATCTGGTCGTAGGCGGGCCGGTCGCTCAGCGGTCCGTCGGAGCCGAACCCGGACACGGCGCAGTACACCAGGCCCGGGTTGAGGTCGCGCAGGGTCTCCCAGCCGAAGCCCAGGCGTTCCATGACCCCCGGCCGGAAGTTCTCCAGCAGCACGTCCGCGTCCCTGACCAGGGTGCTCAGGACCCGGCACCCCTCCGGGGACTTCAGGTTCAGGGTGAGGGACCGCTTGCCCGCGTTCTGGGCGAGGAAGGACGCCCCCACGCGTCGTTCGTTGAGTTCCGACGAGGCTCCGAGCTGTCGAGCGAGGTCACCCGCGCCGGGGACCTCCACCTTGACCACGTCGGCGCCCATCAGGGAGAGCTGGTATCCGGCGTAGGGGCCGGCCAGCACGTTGGTCAGGTCCAGGACGCGGATCCCTGCCAGGGGGAGCGGCTCCCGCGCGGCCGTCGCGGTGCTCATCCGTTCTCCTCGTCCTCGGTCGCCACGTTCTCCGACCCCGGGTCGAATCCGATCCGGCCGATGCGTTCCGCCGCCTCGCGCACAGCGCCGCTGAAGGCACGGACGGAGGCCTCGGTGAAGCGCGCGGTGGGCCCGCCGACGGCCAGTGCCGCGACGGGCCCGGGGCCCGCACCGGAGCCGCTCACCGGGGCGGCGACACCCGAGGCGCCGTGTTCGCGCTCGCCGTGGCTGACCGCGAACCCCCGGGCGCGAGCCTCGGCGATTTCGGTGAACAGGCGCTCGACGTACTGCGGTCCGTGCGGGGATGCCGCGGCGACCCTGCGGACCACTGACTCGGGGGCACCTCCCAGGAGCACCTTGCTGGCCGCTCCGCCCCAGAGGGGCATCTCGTCACCGGTGTTCACGACGTGTCGGAGCCGTTGGGGGCCCTCCTCCTGCGCGACGCAGACACGGACGGTGTCCGCGCGTACGTAGAGGTTGACGGTCTCGGAGGTCTCGACGGTGAGGTCACGCATGATCACACGGATCGACTCGGGCACCTGCCAGACGGCGTGGGCCAGGCGCGCCCAGCGGAGCAGCCCCGGTCCGGCTCCGACACGGCCGTCCGAACCGGACCAGAGCAACCCGCGTTGTTCGAGGGTGCCGACCAGGCGGAGGACGGTGGTCTTGGCCAGTCCGGTCAGTTCCACCAGTTCGCGTGTGGTGTAGCGCTGGTTCCTCTCGTCGTAGAGGTCCAGCAGGTCGAGCGCGCGCACCACGCTGCGCACTCCCCCTTCGGTGTCCCCGGCCATCACTCTCCCCTCGTGGTCCACCTGGTGGACTCATTGGTCTACTAGATGGTCGTTCTGGGGGTCAGGCTAACCCACCGCAGCAGGAACCGCCAGAGGAACCCCCTCCGACTCCATCGCCACAGGACCCCTGCCAGGCATGACGCACCCGCCCTGGCGTGACGACTTCGTTAAGGAAAGATGTCCCGGACGCATTGACACGCCTTCACGTGATTTGCATCATTCTCTGAACCAATCAGCGGCCCATGTGGTCCACCTGGTGGACCACTGCGGTCGAGAGGGAGTGAAGATGGACAAGCAGCGCACCCTGCGTGCGGTGGGGGCCGTGTGCGCGACCCTCGTCGTGGGTGCCGCCGCGGCGAACGCCGCGCTCTCGCAGACGCACGGCTCCGAGGCCCGCGCCCGGGTGGACATCGTGGTGCCCGCCGACCCGGGCGGCGGCTGGGACCTCGTCGCACGGGAGGCACAGCACGCGATGCGTCTGAACGACGTCGTGGCCAACACCCAGGTCGTGAACCTGCCCGGAGCGGGGGGCACCATCGGTCTCGCGCAGACGGTGCGTCGGGAGGGCGAGGCGACCACCCTCATGACCACCGGGACCGTCATGATCGGCGGCATCATCGTCAACGACTCCGCCCAGACCCTGGAGGACGTCGTCCCCATCGCACGGGTGGCCGACGACTACGAGGTCTTCGTGGTCCGCGACGACTCGCCCCTCCGGGACATGAACGACCTGATCGAGGCCTGGGAGGACGACCCGGGCGCGGTGGCCGTGGGCGGCGGTTCGCTCGGGGGCACCGACCACCTGCTGGCCGGACTCGCGGCCCAGTCGCAGGGACTCGACCCGACCGACGTCAACTACATCCCGTTCGCGGGCGGCGCCCAGGCGCTCACCTCCCTGCTCTCGGGCAGCATCGACGTCGGCGTCTCCGGCTACAACGAGTTCAGCGACCAGGTGGAGACCGGGAGCCTCAGGGTCCTCGGTGTCTCCGCCCACGAACGCGTCACCGGACTCGAGGACCACCCCACCCTCCCCGAACAGGGCGTGGACGCCGTACTCCCCAACTGGCGGGGATTCATGGCGCCGCCCGGGATCACCGAGGAGGAGCGCGCGGAGCTGACGGCCATCGTCGAGGAGATGGTCGCCACCCCCGAGTGGCAGGACACCCTCGAACGCAACCGCTGGGACGACACCTTCCAGTCCGGTCCGGAGTTCGAGGCCTTCCTCAAGGACGAGATCACCCGCATCACCGACGTCACCAAGGACCTGGGGCTGTCATGAACCCACAGAGAGAATCAGCGCCGCCCGCGTCGTCGCGGGCGGCCCACCCGGCCCGTGCCTGGCTGCGGGGGCGCAGCGAGGTCTTCGTCGGCCTGCTCGTCATCGGGGTCGGTGCCTTCCTGGGCGCGCAGACCATGGCCATGCACGTCCCGGACACCTCCACGGGGCCCGGCCCCCAGCTCTTCCCCGGCCTGGTGTCCGGACTGATGCTGGTGCTCGGAGCGCTGCTGATCGTCCAGGTCGCCCGCGAACCGGCCGTCCCTCCGACCGACGCGGACCCGGACGCGGAGTCCGCCGGGATCGTCGGTGAGCTGGTCGAGGGCCGGGAGGCCCGGCGCACCGCCACCCACAGTGACTGGCGCACGGTCGGTCTGGTGCTGGGGGCGGTCGTCGCCTTCACCCTGCTGCTGCAGCCCCTCGGCTGGCTGCTGTCCGGCGCCCTGCTGTTCTTCGGTGTGAGTACGGCGTTCGGGGGTCGGCGCTCGCTGTTCGAGGCGGCGGTGGCACTGGTCTACTCGGCGGTCGTCCAACTCGCGTTCGTCGCGGGCCTGGGCCTGAACCTCCCCTCGGGGATCCTGGGCGGGGTGCTCTGACATGGACACACTCGTACTCCTCGGTGGCGGTTTCGCCTCCGCCCTCACCCCCGAGAACCTGTTGTGGGCCTTCGTCGGCGTGGTCCTCGGCACGGCGGTCGGGGTCCTGCCGGGCCTGGGTTCGGCGATGGCCGTGGCCCTCCTCCTCCCGGTCACGTTCAAGCTCGACCCCACGGGCGCCTTCATCATGTTCACCGCCGTCTACTACGGCGGGCTGTTCGGCGACTCCACCACGTCCATCCTGATGAACACGCCGGGTAACAGCTCGGCGATCGCCACCGCGATCGAGGGCCACCGGATGGCCCTGCGCGGCAAGGCCTCCCAGGCGCTGGCGACCTCCGCGATCGGGGCCTTCCTCGGCGCGGTGGTCTCCACGGCGGTGGTCGCGTTCTTCTCCGGCGTCATCATCGACATCGCCCTGCGGTTCGGCCCCGCCGAGTACTTCGCCCTGGCGGTCTTCGCGTTCGTGGCGACCTCCGCGGTGGTGGCCCAGTCCATGGTCCGCGGTCTCATCGCCCTCTCCCTGGGTCTGGCGATCGCGATGGTCGGCATCGACGCGCAGAGCGGCGCGGCGCGGTTCACCCTCGGCGTGCCCTCACTGTTCGAGGGGATCGGTATCGTCACCGTGACCGTCGGTCTGCTGGCTCTGGGCGAGGTGCTCCACGTCGCCTCGCGGATCCACCGGGAACGGGACGACGCGCAGCTGGTCAGGACCGGCGGGACCCTCTGGCTCAAGCGCGGCGACCTGCGTCGGGCCGTCCCCGCCTGGCTGCGCGGCCTGGGCTTCGGTCTGCCCTTCGGCACCATCCCGGCCGGAGGTTCGGAGATCCCGACCTTCCTGGCCTACGGCACGGAGCGCAAGCTCTCCCAGCTGAGAGCCCGGCGCGGCAGGCGCCCCGACGAGTTCGGCAAGGGGGCCATCGAGGGTGTCGCGGCCCCGGAGGCCGCCGCGAGCGCGACGGCGGGCACCGCCATGGGCGCCCTCCTCGGGCTGGGCCTGCCGACGTCAGCCACCGCCGCCATCATGCTGGCCGCGTTCCAGCAGTACGGCATGCAGCCCGGCCCCCTGCTGTTCGAGCGCAACGCCGACCTCGTGTGGGCGCTCCTGGCCAGCCTCTTCGTCGGCAGCGTGATGCTGCTGATCCTCAACCTGCCCTTCGCCCCGCTGTGGGCCAAGCTGCTGCTGATCCCGAAGAGGTACCTGTACGCGGGGATCACCGGATTCGCGGTGCTCGGTGTCTACGCCTCCTCCTACTCGGTCACCGACCTGTGGCTGCTGATCCTCCTCGGCCTGTTGGGGTTCATGATGCGCAGGTACGCGATTCCCGTAGCCCCGGTGCTCATCGCCGTGATCCTGGGCCCCCTCGCGGAGACCGAGCTGCGCCGTGGGCTGGCGATCGGGCAGGGGGACGTCGGAGTCATGTTCACCGGCCCCATCACCCTGGGCATCTACGCCGTCATCCTCCTGGCCGTCGGCATCGTCGTGGTGGCGCGGATGCGTGCGGCCAGACGCGCGGACGCACCCTCGGATCGGACGACCTCCCCGACCGCGTGACCCCGCCCGCCCGTGCCCCGAGGGGCGCGGGCGGGTTCGCTTCGGCGTCTCGTCTCCGTGCGCCCGGAGTGGGGGTGGTTCGTGCCGCGACGCCGGTCCGGCACGCGCCCGGGACGGTACGGCTCGCACGGAACGCGGACCGTGCGCCCTGGGGGTGACCGAGGGGTGAATGCCGGGCTACCGGTCCCCCCGGGTCTGGACACCGGGGCGCAGGCACACCAGGATCAGTTCACTGCCGGGCTCGCCAACCCCCACGGGCCCGGCACACCCGGAGTCCTGGGGGTCACGGAGGACGACTGTGCGCCGACGGCCCGAAGACCTGGGTGTTCCCTCGCAACGGCGGTGGCGTCCGCTGCACACGGGGGTGGTCGGGGTCCTCGCGACCATGGTCGGCCTCGGGACGGTGGCCCAGAGCGTGCCGGAACTGGTCCCGGGCGACGGTGGACTGCTGCTCGCGCTGGTGGGGCTGCTGGGCACCGGCACCGCCGTCACCGCCCAGGCCCTGCTCGAACGCCTGCCCCAGGGGTCGGGGCCGCGAGAGCGGCCGGCTCTGCGCCGACGCCTCCCCCCGCCCGTGGACCACTTCACGGGGCACGCCGCACTCATGGCGGAGTTGTTGGCGGAGTTCGACCGCTTCCCGCGCCCCGGGCCCCGCGGGCTCGCCCGCCGGGCGTTCGGGCAGGAGCGGAGACGGCGCCTCCGAGGACCGCTCGTCATCGCGATCACCGGGGAGGGCGGCACCGGCAAGAGCCAGTTGGCGGCCCAGATCGTGGCCCGGGTCGCCGACCGTTTCCCCGACGGCAAGCTGGAGTTCGAGCTCTACGGCGGCGCCGACCACGACTCATCGGGACGGCGGGAGCCACGGCGCCCAGAGGAGGTCCTCGCCCAGATGGCCGCCGAACTCGGCGGGCGCCCCGCGGACGGTGCCGCCCTCGACGACCTCGCCGGTACGTGGAAGACCGCTACGGAGGGGCGACGGCTCCTCGTCGTCCTCGACAACGCCAAGGACTACGCCCAGGTGGAGCCGCTGCTCCCCAGTGGTCCGGGCTGCGCCGTCCTGATCACCGGCCGCTCGGGATTCCCCGACGCTCCGCCGCCGATGCTGCGGCGCGGACTCGCCCCGCTGTCACCGCCGGAGGGCCTGGAGCTGGTCGACCGCCTGGTCAGCGCTTCGGGCCGGGGGTTGTCCGCCGATGATCGGCGGGCCCTTCCCGACCTGGTCTCGGCCTGCCACGGCCTCCCCCTGGCCCTGTGCCTGGCGGGCACCCAGCTCACCCTGGAGAACGGTCCGGATGTGGTGAGCCTTCTGGACCGTATGAGCACCCTGGACGTTCCCGGACCCCGGGCCGTGGCCCGTTCCCTCGCCTTCGGCCTCCAGCAGTGCACGCCCCAGGAGCGTCTGCTCCTGAACCGGTTGGCCGGGGCCGGACTGACCACCTTCGCGCCCTGGGCCGCCGCCGCGCTGCTCGACACCGAGGAGGAGGAGGGCGGGCGGATGCTGTGGGACATGAGCCACCGCTACCTGGTGACGTACCTGTACCGTGCGGGCGGCTTCGACCGGTTCCAGCTCCACGACCGGGTCCGTGACACCCTGCTGGCTGCGGGCCCCCACGTGCTCGGCGTGCCCGAGGACGAGCGGCCGGACTGGTCGGCCGAGCGGCTGCGCACCTCAGTCGACCGCCTGCTCCGGGCCTTCGAACGTCTCGCCGAGGCCACCGCCCGAGCCGCCGCGCCACACGAGTGGAGCTTCGGCTCACCCGTCCCCGGCCGGGTCGGGCAGGGTGGGGACGCCCCGGCCGTCGTGCGGGCTCCGGCCGATCCGCTGGCCTGGCTGGAGTCCGAGCGCCGGGGGTTCGAGGTGTGCTTCCGGTGGACCGCGCCGGAGGGGGACGGGCGGCGCTCACCCGAGCGCGGACTCCGACTGCGACGGGCCTTCACGGTGCTGTCCCGCTCCGGCCGCAGGCATTGGGGAGCCGTGGGCGAGGCCACCCGGCAGTCCACCGCGCTGGCCCTGGAGATGGACGACCCCTTCTCCTACGGCGTGGCCCTCCTGGAGCGCGCCGAGGTCGTGGGGGCCCAGGGCGACCACGACACGGGCTACGAGCGCGCGCTCACCGCCCTGCGCGTCCTCGAACAGCTGGACCCGCCCGTGGATCCGCGCTGGTCCGCGCGGGCACACCGGGCGGTCGGCGTCAACCTGTACCGCAGGGGCGACCTCGACGACGGGCGGGCGGAGATCGAGCGGGCGGTGCGGACCTTCGAGGAGCACACCGACCACTGGTGGTGGGCGCGGACCCTGTGCAACCTGGCCGAGGTGGACCGGTTCCAGGGGCACCTCGAACGCGCCTACGACCTGCTCTCCCAAGCCGAGTCCCTGCTCGAGGGCTCCCGGGACGTCCCCGAGCAGTGGGCGCGGGTGCGGCTCCAGCGCGGGGAGGTGCTGCGGTTGCGCGAGTACCCGCTCAACGCCTGGTTCGTGCTCTCCGACGGCCTGGAGCGGCTGACCGACGCGCCCGAGGAACACTGGTACCGGGCCCGCTACCTGCGTTCCCTGGGGCAGCTGCCCACCAACGAACTGAACCGGGCGGCGGAGAAGTGCGAGCTGCTGCTCAGCCCCCAGCGTGAACGGGACCGCCGCTACCGGACCGCGCGGAAGGCGGGTTGGCCCGAACAGCAGAGGAGGGCAGTGGAGAAGCTGTTCGTCGACGGCTACCCGGAGTACGCGTACCGGTGCGCCGAGCCCGGCCCGCCGCGCGGACTCCTGCGTCGGCGCGGGACGCTCAGGGACACGTGGCGGGGTGAGCGCCAGGTCGAGCGGCTACGCGAGGCGGAGCGCTCCTTCGAGGAGATCGGCGACGACTGGGGGCGCTGGCGCACCTGCCTGGTGTTGGGCCAGGTGCTGCTGGCCCGTGACGAGGGCGAGGGCAAGGAGGAGTTCCTGCGTGCCGCGCGGGGGTTCCGCGACCTGGGTGACAAGTGGTGGCAGGCACGGGCCCAGCGTATGGCCGCCGAGTCGCTCCACAAGGCGGGGCGGCTCGGCGAGGCGGAGGAGCTGGCGCGGGCGGCGATCGCGGGGTACCGGGGCTTGCGGCATCGTTCGGGTCAGCTGCGGGCCATGCGGCTGCTGGCCGCGATCGTGGTCCGAAGCGACCAGTTGGAGGCGCGGCGCATCCTCAACCGGGCCACGGAGATCGCGGAGGAGGGGGTCCGGTTGGGGGTGGTGCCGGGGTGGATGGTGGCGTGGATCGGGGCCCTGCTCTCGGAGGTCGAGAACAGCAGCTACTGAGCGGGGCCGGGCCCGGGCACGGAGAGGGGCTCCGCACCGCGAGTCACCTCGCGGTGCGGAGCCCCGGTGTCACACGGGCCGGCAAGACGGTCCGGCCCGGGCGACTGGTCCGCCCTCGGACCGGTCAGAGCGCGGGCGCGACACCCACGGCGACGGCCAGGTCCTCCCACGACATCCCGGAGCCCTTGAACACGTTGGGCCGGTCGGTGCGGCGTGCGACCTCGCCCCGGACGAGCGGGGCGATACCGACGAGGTCGGCCTTGGTGAGGGTGCCCTCCTCGATGGCGATGACGACGTCCCCGCACTCACGCAGGGCGGCGTCGCTCTCCTCGACGACCACGAGGGAACGGCCCATCAGGGCGGCGTCGAGCTCGCGGCGGTCGGCCTCGTGCGATCCCATGGCCACCACGCAGGCACCGTCGCGGACCAGTGAGCCGTCGAACAGCGGGTCTTTGGCGGAGGTGGCGCACACGACGATGTCGGCCTCGGCCACGTCGGCCTCCGTGCCAGTCTCGGCGGTGATGCCGCGCTCGGCGAGTTCCCGGAGGGCGGAGTCCACACGGTGCGGGGTGCGGCCGACCATCCGAACGCTCGTGAGCTCGCGGATGCCCGCCACGGCGACGACGTGCTCGACCGCCTGGGGGCCGCTGCCGAACACCACGAGGCGGGACGCCTCGGGTGCGGCCAGCCGGTCGACGGCCACGGCGGAGGTGGCCGGGGTCCGCAACGACGTCAGCGTGACGCCGTCGACGAGCACCCTGGGAGTGAGGGTCCGGGCGTCCATCAGCATGTACACGGCCTGGATGCGCGGCAGGTCGCGGGCGGGGTTGTCCGGGGACACGGACGCGACCTTCACGCCGACCCAGTCGCCCAGGGTCGAGGGCATGAGCAGCAGGTGGCCGTCACCGGCCCCGGCGTGGGTGCGCGCGGGGTCCCGCGAGGGGTCGAAACCGTCGAGCAGGGCGCGCTCGATCAGCTCGAACGCCCGCTTGGGGCCGACCCGCTCGCGTAGTTCCTCCGCGCTGACGAAGGGCAGGCCGGTGTGTGCTTCGGTCATGCGGACACCTTGGAGTTCTCGTTGGCGGTGGCTTCACGGGCCTGGATCAGGGCGCTCTCCTTGCGGACGACGAGGCCGGAGCACGCGACGGCGACGAAGGAGATGACGGCGAGGACGACCAGGTAGGTGGCGATCGGCCACCAGGCGCCGTCGAAGCGGGCCAGCAGCCAGGTGGCCAGCAGCGGGGCGGTGCCACCGGCGAGGGCGGCGCCGATCTGGTAGCCGAGGGTCACACCGG
The DNA here is from genome assembly GCF_965344335.1 of Nocardiopsis eucommiae. Lineage (NCBI taxonomy): Bacteria > Bacillati > Actinomycetota > Actinomycetes > Streptosporangiales > Nocardiopsidaceae > Nocardiopsis > Nocardiopsis eucommiae. Next base: position 50,308 of record NZ_CBDRIY010000034.1, on the reverse strand, counting down.
TGTAGCGCACACGGGTCGTGAAGATCTCGGAGGTGAGGGTGCCGAGGGTGGCGGTGACCGGGGGCCAGGCCACGCCGAGGGCGATCACGACGGCCGCGTACACGGCCCAGCTCATCTGGAGGTCGAGCAGCATGAAGAAGGGCGCCGCGAACAGGGCGATGAGCAGGGTGCCCGCGAGGTAGACCTTCGGGCGGCCGACGCGGTCGGAGAGCGCGCCCATGAGCAGGATACCGAGGGTGCTGACCAGAGCGCCGGCGCTGACGGCGTTGAGGACCACGGACTGCTGGACGTCGAGCGTACCGGTGGCGTAGCTGACGACGAAGGTCGCGAAGATGTAGAACGGGGCGGTCTCCACGACCTTGGCGCCGACGGCCACGAGGACGGAGCGCCAGTGGTCGCGCAGGGTGTCCCGGATGGGCAGCTTGGCGACGTCGCCGCTCTCCTTCGCCTCACGGAAGGCGGGGGTCTCGGCCAGGCCCTTGCGGATCCACAGGCCGACGAAGACGAGGACGATGCTGGCGACGAACGGGAGACGCCAGCCCCAGGACTCGAAGGCGCCGTCGGGGAGCAGGCTGACCAGGCCGAAGGCGACGGTCGACATGAGCATGCCGATGGTGATGCCGGTCTGGGGCACCGAGCCGAAGAAGCCGCGACGGTTCTCGGGGGCGTACTCGTAGGCGAGCAGCAGGGCGCCGCCCCACTCGCCGCCGATCGCGAGTCCCTGGATGATCCGGCACAGGATCAGCAGGACGGGGGCGAGAAGGCCGACCTGGTCGTAGGTGGGCAGCAGACCGATCGCCACGGTGGCGCCGCCCATGAGCGACAGGGTGATGACGAGGGTCTTCTTGCGACCGATCCGGTCACCGATGTGGGAGAAGACGATCCCGCCGAACGGCCGGATGAAGAAGGTCAGCGACAGGGTCAGGTACGACAGCATCAACGAGATCACGGGGTCGTCGTTGGGGAAGAACTGCTTGTCGAAGATGAGCGCGGCGGCGGTGGCGTAGAGGAAGAAATCGAACCACTCGATCGCGCTGCCGCTGAGGCTGCCAAAGAGGACACGGCGGTTGGTGGCCGGTTTACCGACCACCGAGTGCTGCGAGGCCACTCACAACTCCTCGGATCAGGGCCCGATGAAGAGGGGCCTCAGGAAGGGGAACTTGTGCAACGTACAATTGCACCCTCCCCGAAGCAAGGCCCGTGACCTAATCGACGCAGCTCAGCTACCTGCTTCGTGTTCCGACCCGCCTTCGTCAGACCTCCGCGCGGCCCGCCCAGACGCCCCGCACGTGGCCCAGGTGGTGGCGCATGAGGGCCTCGGAACCCGCTGTGTCACCGGCTTCGAGGCGGTCCAGCAGGGCGTGGTGCTCCTGCGCGGTGTCGACCAGACGGCCCTCCTCGTGGAGCCCACGCAGCGCCGACAGCCGCGACATCCCCCGGAGCCTGCGCACCTCGTCCACCAGCTTCTGATTGCCCGCGATGGACAGCATCTGGAGGTGGAAGGCCATGTCGGTGGCGATGAACTCGCGCAGCTGTCCCGTCTCGGCGGTCTCCGTCAACCGGTCCGCGAGCGGACGCAGCGCGGCGATCTGTCCGGCGGTGGCGATCGCTGCGACCCGGCCGACCGTGGGGACCTCGATGAGGGCGCGGAGTTCGATGAGCTCGTCCAGCGCCACGTCGCTGAACTCCACCACGCGGTACCCCCGGTGTCGGAGGGTCTCCACGAGCCCCTCCTGGGTCAGCTCCATCATGGCCTCGCGCACGGGGGTCGCGGACACACCGAGGCGTTCGGCCAGGACCGGGGCCGAGTACACGACACCGGGTTCGAGCTCACCGGCGATCATGGCCTCACGCAGGACGTCGGTCACCCGGGCGCGCAGACTGGCGTGCTCCGTGAGCGAACCGAGGACCGGCCGCGAGCGGTCCCGCGGCGCGTCGATGCTCATGTGCTGTTGTTCCTCCCCGACCGGACTGCGTCGTTCCAGGATGCCACGCGCCCCGGCCCGATCCCCTCGAAAGGCCGTTCCCGGCACGCACGGAAGAAGTGGGAAGTGCGACACGGAGGGTCACGGGACGACCGCGACGGGCGCCGAGCGCGCTGCTACGGGAACCCCTAGGGGCCGATCGAGGGGCGGGGTGGGACGCCGTCACCTGCGTTCCGGCCCGGCCGGACGTGCACGTTGAGGCTGCCGTCGCCGGGCGCGGTTTCGCCCAGGCGGCACCACCACGACCGGCACCGCCAGCAGGGAGGGCCCCCTGACTTTCGACAGGGGACACGACCGCGTCCGGCGGGTTAGGTTCCCCACCATGCGCCCTCCCCGTCTCCGTCCCCTCCGAGCGCCCGTGGGGCACCTGGCCCTGGCCACCGTGCTTCTCCTGCTGTCCCTGGCCCCGGTCATGCCGCTGCTGGTGATGGCCGTACCCGCGCCGGCCCTGCTCGCCGGACGGCTCTCCCGTGACCCACGGGTGGCCGGGTACGCGTTCACCGTGGTCGGCCTGGCCGGGGTGGCGGCGCTGGTGTTCGGCGGTCATCCCGTGGGCATGTGGGTGACCGGCGGGGTGCTGGCCGCGTTCGCGGTGGTTCTGCCGTGGCTGCTGGGCCTGTACCTGCGCAGCACCTCCGCCCTGGAACGGGCGGGCTGGGAACGGGCCCGGACCCTGGACCGGGAGTGGCGACTGATGACCGAGCGGGCGCGCATGCGGGAACGCTCCCGGATCGCCCACGACCTGCACGACGCGGTGGGGCACCAACTGAGTCTGCTCACCCTGGGCGCCGGGGCCCTGGAGACGGCCCCGGACCTGCCCGAGGAGCGCAGGGTGCAGGCCGGACAGCTGAGGGAGGCGGCGGGGAGGGCGGCGGAGCAACTCATGGTCGCGGTCGGGGTCCTGCGCGCCGACACCGGGTCCGCGCCCCCGGCCCCGGAGGGAGAGGGCGTCACCGCACTGGTCGAACACTCACGCGAGGCCGGGCTGCGCGTGAGTCTGGAGACGGAGGGCACCCGCGTGCAGCTCCCGGTGATGTCGGACCGGGCCCTGTACCGGGTGGTCCAGGAGGCGCTGACCAACGCCGCCAAGCACGCCCCGAGCACGGACCCACGGGTGGTTCTGCACGGCCTCCCGGACGGGGACGGTGTGCGGGTGACGGTGACCAACCCCCTGCTCCGTCGGGACGGTGCCCCGCGACGGGTCCCCGGCACCGGCGGTGGTCTGGTGGGGCTGCGCGAACGGGTGCGTCTGGCCGGGGGCGAGTTCAGTGCCGGACCCGAGGGTGGCCACTGGGTGGTGTCGGCCCGGCTGCCAGGCGAGGGGCCGGGCCCTTTCGGCGCGGGTGCGGGCGCCGCCGTCCTGGGAGCCTCCCGGGACGGTGAGGCCCACGACGCGGGCCCGGTCGGTGACGGGACGGTGAGAGACGCGGCGGGCGGTGCCCGAGGCGAGAGCGGTGCGGTCTCCGAGGGCGGGTTCGCGGGCGAACCCCTCCACCCGGGACCGGACCTCCTCGGCGGCCCCGGCGACGCCGTCTCCCGCGAGGAGGACGCACACCCGCACCGCCGCGTACGTCGCCGGACCCTGTGGGCGATCAGCACGATCGTGCTGGTGCCGGTCCTCACGGCGATGGTGGGGTACGGCCTGCTCCTGGCATTCAGCATGTCGGAGGCGGCGAACTCCACCCTCGACCCCGAGCTGTTCGAGCGGTTGCGTCCCGGCCAGGAACGGGCCGAGGTGGAGGCCCTGCTCCCCGATCGGGAGCTCCACCCGGGGACCCACACCCCCGACGCCTGGCCCGAGGACCCCGAGGGGCAGGAGTGCCGCTACTACCGTTCCAGTGAGGATGTGGTCTCGGGAGAGGACGACAGATTCCGGCTCTGCTTCGACCCGGACAGACTGGTCTCGGTCGAGGTGCTGCCATGGTGACGGGGGACGCGGGGAGGTCGGAGTGTGATCAGGGTGCTGTTGGTCGACGACGAGGCGATGGTGCGCGCGGGAGTGCGGGCGGTACTGGGTAACGACCCGGACATCGCGGTGGTGGCCGAGGCCTCCAGCGGCCGGGAAGGGGTGGAGCTGGCCTGGTCGCACCGGCCGGACGTGGCTCTGGTCGACATCCGCATGCCGGGGATGAACGGGCTGGAGGCGGCGGAGGAGATCCGCCGGGCCGTGCCCGGGGTCGGGGTGGTCATCCTGACCACCTTCGGCGAGGAGGAGTACGTGGTCCGGGCCCTCGACAGCGGGGTGGACGGGTTCCTGCTCAAGACCGGCGACCCCCGGGAGCTGTTGCTCGGGGTGCGCGCGGTGGCGGAGGGAGGTGCCTTCCTCTCCCCCAGGGTGGCCCGCCGGGTCCTCGACGGTCTGAGCCACGAACGCTCCACCGCCCGGCTGCGCGCCCGTGAACGCCTGGCCGGGTTGACGCCTCGGGAACACGAGGTGCTGGCCCTCCTGACCATGGGGCTCTCCAACGGCGACATCGGCAGGCGGCTCCACATGGTGGAGGGCACGGTGAAGGGGCACGTGAGCACCATCCTGCGCCGTCTGGGGGTACGCAACAGGGTGGAGGCCGCTGCGGTCGCGCACGAGGCCGGTCTGAAGGACGACCGTTCGGGGAACGCCGGGTAGATCGGCTTCCGGGCGGGCCGGGCTGGTCGTGTTCCCCGACCCTCCTTCTGCCGCTGACTCACCCATGGGTCAGGCCCTCCGCCGGAGCGACACGGGCGGCGCGGGCGGCCGGGACCAGGGTCGCGAGCACCCCGACACCGAGGGCGGAGGCGAGGACGAGCCCCAGCGCGCTCCAGGGAACGGCCACCTCCAGGGGTGCGGTCCCACCCACGATCGCGTCCACCCCGACCAGCCCGAAGGGAACACCGAGGAGCACCCCCAGGACGGCCCCGAGCTGGCAGACCACCACGGCCTCGACGGCGAGGGTGCCGTACAGCCCGGCCCTGCTCAGCCCGAGGGCCCTCAGCAGAGCCACCTCCCGGGTTCTCTCCAGGACCGACAGGCTCAGGGTGTTGGCCACCCCCAGGCCCGAGATCACCACGGTGACCAGTAGCATCACCAACGCCAGGGCGACCAGGAGATCGAGGACCTCGGTGAGGTCTCCGCGCTCGCTGAGCGCCCCGCTCAGCGAGACCTCCGGGTCGGCACCGGCGACCAGGTCCATCTGGTCCGCGAGGTGGTCCCGATCGATCCCGGGCGCCGCCACGCCCCACACCATGCCCCTGGTGCTCTCCCGCGCCAGGTCTTCCAGGACCTCCGCCAGCACCACCGGGGCGGCCGTCCCGGAGGCGGTGGCCAGGGCGGACGGGTACACGGTGAAGCCCCGCGCGGTGCCGTCCACCCCGAGTTCGACGCTCTCCCCCGGTTCGACGCCAAGCGCCTCCAGCTGGTCCCCGGAGACCAACATGACCGGGTGGCCTCCCGGGTCGAACCCGGTGTCGGTATCGGTGTTCCCGGCGGAACCCAGGAGCGTTTCGGCACCCGTGACCTCAGCGAGCCGTGGGGAGACACCGACCACGGTGACCCGGTCCAGGCCCTCGACCACCATCTGGGCGGTCCGGGGGGACTCCACGTACGCCAGGCCCTCGATCTCCCGTACCCGTTCCACGGTGCCGGCGGCCACCGACCCCTCGTCGACTCTCGCGCTGACGTCCACCGGATATCGGGAGTTCAGGTCGCCGTCGATGGTGGCCCGGCCGGTGGCCGCGGCCGTGGTGAGCGCGGAGATCAGCCCGAGCCCCAGCACGAGGGCGAGCGTGGCGGTGGCCGCCCGGCCGGTGTCACGCCGGAGGTTGGCCCCGGCAAGGTCGGCGACACCGCCCATCCGTCGCAGCGGCCGGTGCGCCAGCCGGAGCAGCCGGGAGATCGGATAGCGCAGAGCCATGAGGACGCCGACCGCTCCGGCGAAGCCCCCGCCCAGGGCGAGGGGCAGCGACTCCACGCGCGCCCCGGCGACCATGGCACCCAGCCCGAGCAGCGCGCACACGGTTCCCAGGGCGTGCACGGCACGGAAGCGCACCGCGCCGTCCAACGGAGCCGAACGCAGGGCCTCAACCGGTGCGGTGCCGGCCGCCGTGCGCGCCGGGGCCCAGGCCGCCGCCACGGTGGTGCCCACGCCGACCAGCGCGCACCCGGCCAGGAGGAGCGGATCGAGGTGCGGCCCGGCTCCGGCCAGTCCGGTCAGGGAGGCGCCCGCGTACCCGACCGCGATCCCCGCACCGAGCCCGACCAGGGATCCGACGCCTCCGATGATCAGGGCCTCCGCGACGACCAGCGCGCGTACCTGGCCGCGGTCCGCCCCCACCAGGCGCAGCAGGGCGGTGTCGCGGCGGCGCTGGGTGAGCAGGATCGTGAAGGTGTTGGCGATGACCATGGCCGCCGCGAGCAGTGCCATGAGCGCGCACGCGAGCAGGAGGAGGTCCAGCTGCTGGGAACCGCCCGCGAACCGGTCGGCGGCCAGCCGGGCCTGATCCTCGGCGGTCATCACGTACAGGTCCGGCGGCAGCGCGGCCTCCAGGGACGTCACCGCCGTCTCCGGGCTGACCCCGGGAGCCGTGCTGGCCAGCACCGTGAGCGGGCTGTCCCCGGCGAAGTACACCTCGGGCGCGTAGAACGTGAACCGCACCCCGGTCAACGGCTGGAAGTCCAGCGCCACGCTGCCCGTCACCGTCACGTGCTCCCCGGAGGACCGGAGCCCCTCCCCGTCCCTGGTGCCCTCCGTGCCCCCTCCCGGAACCGCCTCGGCGTCGGCCGGGGAGCCGGTGAACCGAACGGTGTCCCCCACACGGAGCCCCAGTGACTCCAGGGTGTCGCTGTCGGCCACGACCTCGTCCGTGCCGACGGGCCAGTCGCCCTCGGCCAGGTCGAACCAGCGCAGCCCGGGGTCGTCCGCGAGCCCGTGGACGTTCGCGGTTCCACGCAGGTCGTCGGTGGCCACCTGGACGGTACGAGCGTGTACCTCCGTGACGGTCTCGACGTCGGGGTGCTCCGCCACCGCGGAGGGCCAGTCCGATCCGGGGTCGGCGGTCTCCGGGTCCCGGTCCACCACCACGTCGGCGGCGGTCAGCGGAGCGGCGGCCACCGCACGCAACCCGGCCTCGGAGGTCGAGGAGAACACCGAGGTGGCCGCCAGGAACAGGGTGCCGAGCACGACCGCCAGCAGGACGGCAAGGTGTCGGGTGGGATGGGAGCGGATCTGCGCCCAGGCCAGGTTCAGCACGGGCGCTCCGTTCGGGTCATGGCGGCGAGGACCTCCTGGGTCGTGGGTCGTTCCAGGGCGTCGCGCAGAACGCCGTCGGACATCGTCAGGACACGATCTGCGTAGGTCGCGGCGATCGGGTCGTGGGTGACCATGACGATCGTCCGACCGAGTTCGGTGCTGGCGGCACGGAGGTGTTCGAGCAGTTCACGTCCGGTGGTGACGTCCAGGGCACCGGTGGGTTCGTCGGCGAAGAGCACCGCCGGCCGGGTGAGCAGGGCACGAGCGATGGCGACCCGTTGCTGTTGCCCGCCGGAGAGCTCCGCCGGTCTGTGGCGGAGCCGGTCCCCGATCCGCAGGGTGCGCACCACCTCCTCCAGGTGGGCGCGGTCCGGGCGCCGCCCGGCGAGTCTGAGCGGGAGCAGGACGTTCTGCTCGGCGGTGAGGGTCGGCACCAGGTTGAAGGACTGGAAGACGAAACCGATCCGTTCGCGCCGCAGGCGGGTCAGCCCCCGGTCGTCGAGTCGGGTGAGGTCGCGCCCCTCCACCAGCACCCGTCCCGATGTGGGGGTGTCGAGGCCCGCCAGGAGGTTCATCAGCGTGGACTTCCCGGAGCCGGACGGCCCCATGATCGCGGTGAACTCCGCCTCCCTGAAGGAGACGTCCACCCCCGCCACGGCGGTGACGGCGGCCCCGCCCGCTCCGTACCGTCGTACGAGTCCACTCGCCTGGAGTACCGCGTCGCGCCGTTCGGTCGGCGTGCTGCTCATCCGGTTCCCTTCCACCACGTGTCCCAGCATCCGGAATCCACGCTAGGAATCAGCGCCCCCGCGCCAACACTGACGACTGACGGGGTGACCCCCTGACCAACGACAGGGGCAGACCGCCGAGCACGCTGCTACGGGAACCGCGGGGCGCCGATCGAGGGGCGGGGTGGGACGCCGTCACCTGCGTTCCGGCCCGGCCGGACGTGCACGTTGAGGCTGCCGTCGCCGGGCGCGGTTTCGCCCAGGCGGCGCCGCCACGACCGGCACCGAACCGCCGGTGACCAGGGAGGAGGGGAACGCGCCCGGCTCACCCGGCGACACCGGGGAACGCACTTCGTCCAAAGCATTGACGAAGTGCCGCCGCGCTGGCAATGTACGCGGCATCTGCCAGGGGACGACCGAACGGAGACCCACCGTGCACGACGACCGGCGGCTGACCGAGGCACGACTGGACCGCGTCCTGAGGGAACGCGTATGGCCCGCGGTGTACACGACGTCGATCCCCCTGGAGGTGGCCCGCTGGGACGCGCCGGGGGAACCGGTCCCCGCGGAGGAGGGCATCGGTGCGCCCCACGAACCCGCGCGGGTGGGCGACGCTTGGGGCCCGGCCTGGGGCACCACCTGGTTCCGGCTACGCGGCCGGGTCCCCGACGACTGGGCGGGACGGACCGTGGAGGCCGTCGTCGACCTCGGCTTCGACGACGCCATGCCCGGTTTCCAGTGCGAGGGGCTGGTCCACCTCCCGGACGGGACCGTCGTCAAGGGCCTCAACCCGCGCAACGCGTGGATTCCGGTCGGCGCCCCCGTGAACGGGGGCGAGACCGTCGAGTTCCACGTGGAGGCCGCCGCCAACCCGGTCATCCTCGGCGACCCCCCGTTCCAGCGGACCGACCTGGGATCCGGGCGCGGCCCCGAGGACCGGCCCCTGTACCGGCTGGCCCGCGCCGACGTGGCCGTCTTCGAGCGGGAGGTGTGGGAGCTCGCCCTGGACCTGGAGGTCGCGGACGGCCTCATGCGGGAACTCGACACGGGAGACCCGCGCCGCTGGGAGCTGCTGCGGACCCTGGGCCGCACCCTGGACGCCCTCGACCTCCAGGACGTCCCCCGCACGGCGGAGCGAGCGCGGGAGGTGCTGGCCCCGGCGTTGCGCTCTCCCGCCGCCGCCAGTGCCCACCGGGTGTCGGCGGTGGGGCACGCGCACATCGACTCGGCCTGGCTCTGGCCGCTGCGCGAGACCGTCCGCAAGGTGGTGCGGACCAGCGCGAACGTGGTGGCGCTGATGGACGACCACCCGGAGTTCGTCTTCGCGATGTCACAGGCCCAGCAGTGGGCCTGGCTCAAGGAGCACCGCCCGGAGGTGTTCTCACGCGTGGTGCGCGCCGCCGAGGCCGGACGCTTCGTGCCGGTCGGTGGCATGTGGGTGGAGTCCGACACCAACATGCCCGGTTCGGAGGCGCTGGCGCGCCAGTTCGTCTTCGGCAAGCGCTTCTTCCGCGAGGAACTGGGGGTGGACACCCAGGAGGTGTGGCTGCCGGACTCCTTCGGGTACTCGGCCGCCCTCCCCCAGCTCGTCCGTCTGTCCGGTTCGCGCTGGTTCCTCACCCAGAAGATCTCCTGGAGCCAGGTCAACCAGTTCCCCCACCACACCTTCTGGTGGGAGGGGTTGGACGGCACCCGCGTGTTCACCCACTTCCCTCCGGTGGACACCTACAACGCCGAGCTCACCGGGGCCGAGCTCGCGCACGCCGCACGCAACTTCCGGGACAAGGGGAGCGCGTCGCGTTCCCTCGTACCCTTCGGCCACGGGGACGGGGGCGGTGGCCCCACCCGCGAGATGCTGGCCCGGGCGGCGCGCCTGCGCGACCTGGAGGGCTCGCCCACGGTGGAGATCGAGCACCCGGAGCGGTTCTTCGCCAAGGCGCACGAGGAGTACGCGGACGCCCCGGTGTGGTGGGGGGAGCTCTACCTGGAGTTCCACCGGGGCACGTACACGAGCCAGACCGCGACCAAACAGGGCAACCGGCGCTCGGAGCACCTGCTGCGCGAGGCCGAGCTGTGGGCGGCGACCGCCACGGTGCGCGCGGGCGTCCCCTACCCCTACGAACGGATCGAGGAGGCCTGGCGGACGGTCCTGCTCAACCAGTTCCACGACATCCTGCCCGGCAGCTCCATCGCCTGGGTGCACCGCGAGGCGGCGGAGACCTACGCACGGGTCGCGGAGGAGCTCCGGGAGGTCATCGCGCGGGCCCAGGAGGCGCTGGCCGGTGACCACACCGGCCAGGCCTCGGCCGGTGTGGTCTTCAACCCGACCCCGCACGAGCGCGACGGCGTCCCCGCCCTGGGCGCCCTCCCCAGTGAGCGTGTGGGGGCCGGGAACCCCGACCACGCCGCCCTCGGCCCGGACCCGCGGACCCCGGGCGGGTTCGTTCTGGAGAACGCGCTCCTGACGGTCCGGGTGGACGAACGCGGCCTGGTCACCTCGATCCTGGACCGGGGCGGGGACCCGGAGGGCCGGGAGGTGCTCGCCCCGGGCCAGCCGGGCAACCTGCTCCAGGTGCACCAGGACCTGCCCAACCAGTGGGACGCCTGGGACGTGGACGAGTTCTACCGCAACACCACCGTGGACCTCTCCGAGGCCGACTCCGTCACCCCCGAACCGCCCGGTGAGGGCGCGGCCGCCCTGCGCGTGACCCGCTCCTTCGGGGACTCCTCGGTGGTCCAGGTGATCTCCCTGGCGCCGGGTGCGAGGCGACTGGACGTGGAGACGGTGGTGGACTGGCACGAGCGGGAGAAGTTCCTCAAGGCCGCCTTCCCGCTGGACGTGCGCGCGCACGAGTCGTCGTCGGAGATCCAGTTCGGCCATGTCAGGCGTCCCGCGCACACCAACACCTCCTGGGACTCGGCCAGGTTCGAGATCTGCGCCCACCGCTGGGTGCACGTCGCGGAGCCCGGCTACGGGGTGGCGGTGCTCAACGACTCCACCTACGGGCACGACGTCACCCGGGACGTCCGGAGCGACGGCGGCACCACGACGACGGTCCGCCTGTCGCTGCTGCGCGCGCCGCGCTTCCCGGACCCCGACACCGACCAGGGAGAGCACCGGTTCCGGTACGCCCTGGCCCCGGGCGCGGAGATCGAGGACGCGGTCCGTGAGGGCTACCGGATCAACCTCCCGGTCCGGGAGGTACCCGGTGACGCCGTGGTGGCGCCCCTCGTGGCGGTGGACGACCCCGGTGTGGTGGTGGAGTCGGTCAAGCTCGCGGACGACCGCTCCGGCGACGTGGTGGTGCGCCTGTACGAGGCCCGTGGCGGTCGCGCGCGGGCAGCCGTGAGCACCGGCTTCCCGGCTTCGGGGGTGCGCGCCGTGAACCTTCTGGAGGAGGAGTACGAGGAGGCCCCGGACCTGCTCACGACCGCCGATTCGGACGGTTCCCTGCGGGTGTCGGCCGCGCTGCGGCCGTTCCAGATCCTGACCCTGCGCTTCGAGCGCTGACCCGACCCCGGGGGCCGGGCTCGCCGTCCCGGGCCCGGCCCCCGGCCTTCGACCCCCGCGCCCCCGCGCCCCCGGCGCCGACCCGGCTATCCCTTGACCGCGCCTCCCAGGGCGAACCGGCCGCCGAGCGCCCGCGAGACGACCATGTACAGCACGACGACGGGAACGGTGTAGAGCAGCGAGTACGCGGCGAGCTCGCCGTACCGCACGGATCCGTACTGACCGAAGAAGGTGAACACGCGGACCGCCGCCGGCATCTTGTCCGGGCTCGTGAGCAGGATGAACGGGACGAAGAAGTTGCCCCAGGTGGTGACGAGCGTGAAGATCGCGACCACCGCGAGCCCCGGGGCCAGCAGCGGGGCCACCAGGTAGCGGATCGACTGCCAGGCCGAGGCCCCGTCCACCCAGGCGGCCTCCTCCAGGGCGAGGGGGATGCCGTCGATGAAGTTCTTGGTCAGCCAGATCCCGAACGGCAGCGTGCTGGCGGCCAGGAACAGCGTCGTGGCGGTCAGCGAATTCAACAGGTTGGCCTGTACGAACATCCCGTAGACCGGAACCATGATGGCCGTGAGGGGCAGCCCGGTCGCGAACAGCACCGTGTACAGGAACGGCTTCCTGAACCGGAGGTTGTACCGGGAGAGCGGGTAGGCGGCCAGCATCGAGCACACGGCGGTGATGAGCGCGGCTCCCCCGCAGGTCAGGATGCTGTTCCAGATCGGCAGGTAGACGACCTCCGGGGTCATGATCGCCGTGAAGTGGTCCAGTGTGAACCCCGAGGGCGGGCTGGCGCGCAGCGAGGGTTCGGGGTCCACCGAGGCGAACACCATCCACAGCATCGGCACCAGGAACAGCACCGCGAGCACGCCGAGGACGAGGTGGGCGAGGAACCCTCCGGCGGCCCGGCTCGGGGCGCTGACCACGGCGCGTTTCCGTCGGCCCGGGCTCCGGTGTCCCGGGTTCCGGTGCCGCCTCACGGAGCCGCCACGCTTCGGATCATCACTCACCGGCTCTCCTCCTTCCGGAGCATCCACACGTAGACGGTCGAGAACGCCCCGGCGACGACGAGCAGCGCCAACGCGATGGCGGTGCCGTATCCGAGGTCGCCCATGCGCAGGGCCTCCTGGTACATCAGCAGGGGAAGCGTGGTGCTCCGGGAACCCGGACCACCGGAGGTCATCACGAAGATCAGGGTGAAGACCTGCACGGTCTGGAGCGTGATGAGCAGCAGGGTGGTGGCCAGGGTCCGCCGCAGGAGCGGGATCACCACGTGCCACAGCACCTGGAAGGCGGAGGCGCCGTCCACCCGCGCCGCCTCCTTGAGGTCCTCGGGTACTTCGGAGAGCCCCGCCGAGTAGGTCATCATGGAGAAGGCGGTGCCCTTCCAGACGTTGGCCAGCACCACCGCCAGGAGCGGGGCCGCGAACAGCCAGTTCTGGGGACCGGAGCCGAACCAGCCCAGGACGGTGTTGAGGGTGCCCTCCCGTTCGAGGAACGCGTACCAGACGAACCCGGCCACGACCTCCGGAACCACCCACGCGCCCACCACGATCGCCCCCACGGTGGCACGCACGGCTCCGTGGCGGTTCTGGAGCAGCAGGGCCAGGGCCAGGCCCAGCACCGTCTGTCCGAACACGCAGCCCACCAGGAAGACGACGGTGAGGACGGTGGCGGTCCGGAACCGGGGGTCGGACAGCAGTTGGGTGAAGTTGTCGAACCCCACGAACTCGGTCTGCGCGGCCTGGGCGCCGGTCAGGGCCGCGTTGGTGAGGGAGGCCCACACCGTCCACAGGATGGGCCCGGCGAAGAAGGCCAGGAGCAGGAACAGGGCCGGGGCCATCGGGACGGCCCACCGCGCCGCCCGGGCCAGGGGCCGGCGCGACCCGACGGTGGCCACCGCTCAGGAGCCCGTCGTGACGTTGTCGGGTCCGACGATGCCCTCCACCTCTTCGGCGTAGATCGTGGCGGCCTCCTCCGGGGTGGCCTGGCCGAGCATCACGCTCTCCATGGCCTCCTGGACGGCCAGTGAGATCCTGGGATACTCGCTGTAGGCGGGGCGGAAACCGGTGATGTCGACCAGCGCGGCGAACTCCTCGGCCTTCGGGGACTCCTCCAGGAAGGCGGGGTCCTCGGCGACGTCCGCGCGGACCGGGATCTGACCGCCCTCGATCGCGAACTTGACGCCGTTCTCCTGGTTGAGCGCGTACGTCATCACCTCCCAGGCGAGGTCGGGGTCGGTGGCGTTGGCACCCATGGAGAGCGCCCAGCCGCCGGACATGCTGGTGGCTCCGGCTCCCTGACCGTTCTGGGTGGGCATCGGGGCGAACTCCATGACCTCCTCCCACTCGGGCCAGGGCTGGTTGGCCTCCTCGATCCAGGACTGGGTGGCCCACGACCCCTCGAGGCTGATCGCCATCCCGCCGGAGGGGATCCGCTCCTCGTTGTTGACCGTGCCGACGTTGGCGTCCAGGGCGTCCTGGGGGTCGAGGGTGAGGTCCTCCTCGTAGAGGGTCCGGACGAACCCGAGGGCGTCGGTGAACCCGGTGCCGCCGGTGACCCACCGCTCCGACGCGTCGTCGAAGAGGGTGTCCTCGGTGCCGCTGAGCAGCATCTGGAAGCCCTGGAGGGAGGCCATCTCACCGGCGGGGGTGCCCGAGTAGACGTTGAGCGGGACCACGTCGTCCCCGAGTTCGGCCCGGACGGTACGGGCCGTGTCGAGGACGTCGTCCCAGGTGCTCGGAGCCCAGGGAGTGTCGATGCCGGCGCTTTCCAGCAGCTCGGTGTTGTACCAGAGGCCGCGCACGTCGGTGCCGAGCATCACTCCGTAGCGCTGGCCGTCCAGCGAGGTGACCGCCACCGCCTCCTGGTCGCTGTACTGGTCGCGTTCGTCCCAGGCGTCGAAGCGGTCGTCGAGCGGCATCAGGTACCCGGCGTCGGCGTCCTGGTTGATGGTGAACGTGTCCTGGTAGATCAGGTCCGGCGCCTCGCTGGGCGATCCGTTCATGAGGTTGACCTGGGTCTGGTAGTCCTCGGCCTGTGCCTCGATGGCGTTGAGTTCGACGGTGACGCCGGGGTTGGCGTCCTCGAAGTCCTCCTTGACCTGGCGCATCAGCGAGTCCATCGCGATGAAGGTGCCGAACTTCTGGTAGACGACACGGACCGTGTCCTCGTCCCGGTCGGCGCCGGTCGAGCAGCCCGAGGCGACCAGCGCCAGGAGCGGGACGGCGACCGCCGCACGGATGTTCCGTCGGGTTCTCCTCATCGTGGCCCCTCACGCAGAAAGTGGGGTGCCGGGCACCCGGAGCCCCCGGCACGTGACTCACATCACTTGCTTACTAAAAACCTTGGATAAAGACAATGGGTGAAGTGGGCCCTTCCGGGGCGGTTACCCTCGGGTGGTCAGTCAGCGGGCCCGATCGGGCGGAGGGAATCGGCGTATGCGCACAAGCACCAACCTGCTGTGGCTGGGCGGGCTCAACCAGAGCAGGGTGCTCGACGCCGTGCGCCGCTCCGACGGGATCAGCCGGGTGGAACTGGCCGAGCAGACCGGCCTGACCGCCCAGACCGTCTCCAACATCGTGCGCAGGCTCCTGGAGGACGGGCTGGTCCTGGAGGACGGCCGCGCCACGTCGCGCGGCGGCAAACCGGCGACGGTGCTCCGCCTCAACGCGGGCGCCTACTACGCGGTCGGGATGCACATCGACCCGGCCTCCACCACGCTGGTCGTCACGGACCTGGCCGGGCGGGTGGTGGCGCGGCGCCGTCGGCGCACCCCCACGTCGCAGGGGCCGCAGAGGGTGATCGACGCCCTCAGCAGGTCGGTCCGGGCCATCGTGGCGGAGGCGGACGTCCCCGACCGCATCCTCGGGCTCGGGGTGGCCACCCCCGGCCCGCTCGACACCGAGGGTGGCGCCGTGACCCCGCCGCACCTGCCCGGCTGGAGATCGGTGCCGCTGCGGGAGGCCCTCGCGGAGGGCACCGGGCTGAAGGTGGTCCTCGACAACGACGCCACGGCCGCCACCATCGGCGAGCGGTGGTCCGGCGGGGAGGAGCGCTCCTCGGACATGGCCTTCGTCTACGTGGGGACCGGGGTGGGCGGCGGGCTCGTCCTGGACGGACGGGTCTACCGGGGCACCACCCTGAACGCCGCCGAGATCGGCCACGTGACGGTGGACCCGCGCGGCCCGGAGTGCCCGTGCGGGAACCGGGGATGCCTGGAGACCTACGTCGCGCCGCACGCTGTCGCCTCGGACGCGGCCAGGCGCCGGGGAGAGGCCCCGGCGGACTTCGAACGCGGGCAGGCCCGAACGGTCGCGGCGTACCGCAGGGTGTGCCGTGAGGCGCACGCCGGTGACACCGTGGCCCTGGAGGTGGTCTCCGCCGCCGGACGCCGCCTCGGGCAGGCGGCGACCACCCTGCTCAACCTGGTCGACGTGCCGTTGGTGGTGCTCGGCGGCTGGGGCATGTCACACGTCGGGGACCTGTACGGCACCGCCCTGCTCGACGCGGTCTCCGAGCGCTCCATCGCCCGCTCCATGCGGCGGGTGCGGGTGGAGACGTCGAGCATCGGCGAGGACGTCGGCGCGATCGGCGCGGCCGCGCTGGTGCTGCACGCGGCGTACGCGCCCGAGGTCACCAGCGTGTGAGCGGGAGGGCGGGTCAGTCCTCGCGCAGGGCGTGACCGAGGATCTCGGCCACGCGGGCCTCGGTGAGGTCCTCGTCCCCGAGCAGGATCCTGGCGCACAGGCCGTCGGCGGTGGCGGCGAAGCGGCGGACCGTCAGTTCGTCGACACCCTGTTCCCGGGCCACCTCCGACACCGCCTCGCGCCATCGCCGCGCCACCGGCCGCAGGGCCGGGCGACGGGCGGCCAGCAGGTTGAGTTCGCGTTCGGCCAGGGCGCGGGCACGGCCCTCACCTCCCGCGCCGGAGATCACCCGGGCCAGTCCCGCGACGGCCCGCACGGCGTCCTGGCCGGGCTCCTGGAGGGCCGTGAGCTGGTCGATGTAGGCGTCCGAGGCGGCGGTCAGCGCGGCGACCAACAGGTCGTCCATGGTCTTGAAGTAGTAGACGGCGGAGCTGGCCGGGACGTCGGCCTCCCGGGCGACCGCCCGGTGGGTGACCCCGGCGACACCGTCGCGTTCCACGACCCGGAGCGTCGCGGCGATGATCTCCTCCCGCCTGCGCTCGCCCCGGGCCCGTCGTCCGTCGACCCGCTCCGTCGTGCCGCTCACGATCTCCTCCGTCAGTGCTCTGGCGGCGACGATACCAGCGGGTTCAGGCCTCGCTGTGCTCCCCGGGGACCTCGGACGCCACGCTCGTGCGGGCCCGGCCGAGTTCCAGGGCGAGGGCTCCCGTCATCACGAGCACCAGCCCGCCGACCTGCACCATGGTGAGTTCGTCACCGAGCAGCACCAGACCGATGACCGCGACGATCGCCACCCCCGAGGACGTCCACAGTCCGTAGGCGACGCCCACGGCCATGCCCCGCTTGAGGGCGAGCGCGAGCATGAAGTAGGCGACCAGCACGGCCGGGACGGCCACCAGGACCGCGACAGGGCGGGTGAATCCCTCGGAGAGCCCGGTGGCGGTGGCGCCGACCATCTCGGTCAGGAGTGCGGCCGCCAGGAAGAGCCAGGCCATGTTCGTTCCCCTCGTTCGGTCGGCCACGCCTCACGCGACCAACTACTTGAACTATCGTTCAGATAGGTGTGTACTCTGATGCTAGATCTACTTGAACCATCGTTCAAGTTTTTGAGTCGGAGCACCCCAGGAGAACCCGTGTCCCTCGCCTATCTCTTCCTCGCCGGAACGATCGCCCTGGAGGTCGTGGGCGCGATCGCCAGCCGCTACTCGGACGGCTTCACCCGCCCCGCACCCACCGCGGTCACCGTGGTCACCATCGTCGGCGCCTACTACCTGTTCGCCCTAGCCCTGGAAGAAGGGCTCGGACTGGGCGTGGCCTACGCCGTGTGGGCTGCGGTGGGCATCGTGGCCGTCACCCTCATCGGGGTGTTCGCGCTGCGGGACCGGATCACCCGCGTCCAGGTCGCCGGGGTCGTGATGACCGTCGCCGGGGTCCTGGCGCTCGAACTCGGCGGGTGACGGACCTACTGCTCGGGGTAGACGGACTGGATGCGCTCGGCGACGTCCGGGAAGCCGCTCCGCTCCAGGATCTCCACCTGTTCGCGGACGAACGCCGCGCGCTCGCTCTCCCCCGCGACGGAGTCGATGAGCCCGCGCAGGATGGCGACCTGGACGTCCTGTTCCATGCCGCCCTCGTCCACGTCCTGCTCCGCGGGCCACCAGTAGCTCTCGTAGCCCTCCTCGTCCACGCCGCTACCGGCGGTGGGAGCGTGCTCGGGCTCCTCCAACAGGTCGGGCAGCTCGTGTGACGGGGCGGGGAACCTCGGCTCCGGTTCCAGGTCGGGCTCGGGGCCGGGGCCCGGGCCGCGGGACAGCGCCTCACGCGTCCGCGCGGCCTCACGCTCGGCGGCCCACAGCGCACGGTCCTTGCGCAGGTGGGCCATACGGCCGAGACGATCCTCGTCCTCGTCGTCCAGTTCGAGACGGACGTTCTCCGCCCAGACCTGGATCGTGCCTCCGGCGACCGGCTCCTCCACCGCGAACACCGACTCCAGCTCGCTCTCCGCCACCGCACGGTCCTCGGGGTGGGCGTCGCGGAGGATCTCGCGGGCGCGCAGCACGACCGAGCGGACCGCCGGGCCCGCCGGGTTGCGCAGGCTCAGGTCGACCCGGTGGGCCCACCGCCAGTGCACGAGCGCGGAGAACCCGAAGGCGTAGTCGTCCAGGGCACTCGGGAGGTCGATCCGACGCGTGCGGACGCCACGAGTCCCGCTCTGGCCACGCGGCGCCTCGACCGGCGCGGGCTCGTCCCCCTGGTCCGAGCGGTCCCGGAGTTCGTCCCCCGAACCTCGCACGTCGGTCTCCTCCCGCCGCTCGGTCTCCCCGGTGCCGCCGGTCACCAGCTCCGTCACCGTGACCAACAGGTCCGGGCGTGCCAGGACCACGCCCAGCAGCGCCATCGTGAAGGGCAACCAGAGCAGAGTCCATTCCCCGACCAGCGGAAACAGCACCGCGGGGACGATCAACACCACGATGACCGCCACCAGGCGGATACGGGCGAAGGTGGCCACGGGGTGTCTCCTCGGGCGGGGGCAGGGGGCTGGGCAGGAAGGTTCCTCAGGCCAGTGTGCCCGAGAACCGGCGCGAACGCGTCACCAACGCCGAGTCGGACCCCGCCCCGAGCCCGCTTCGGTCGCACTCCTCCGCTTTCCTGAACGCTGACCCCCGCCCGGGACGGAGTTCCTCACGGCACCTGTTTCCCGACCCGGACCGTCGGATATGACCCCTGTGTCCGACCGGTGCCCCGGGTTGTTTCCCTCCGCCAGTGCTGGCTGGCACCGGAACACATCCGCCCAACCCCCCATGAGGTGACGAGAATGTTCGGTGCCGAGCTCCGCCGACGTCGGCAGGATGCCGGGATGACCCTTGAGGACCTCAACCGGAGAGTTCACTTCAGCAAGAGTCACCTGAGCAAGGTGGAGACCGGGGCGAAGAAGCCCTCCCAGGACCTGGTGCGGGCCTGCGACACGGCTCTCGGAGCAGACGGAGAGCTCGCAGCACTCGCCCCCGGAACCACCGAGACACGAGCCGCCCAGGCGGAGCCTCCCACGGCAGACCAGGAGGTATGGCTCATGAGCATGACCCCGGACGGCGAGACGGGTTTCGCCGGAATGGACCGCCGGACCGCCCTCTCTCTCAGCGCCCTGACCGTGCTGGGAGCAGGTCTGGGAGGTGCCACTGGAACGAGTGGCAGCTCCCAGCGAGGGCACACCGACGCCGAACTCGCACTCGACAGTTTCCGTGCCCAGTTGGGCGAACTCAGGACCATGGGGCAGCACATGGCCCCGTCGATGGTGTTCCCCATCGCCATCGTCCAGACCAACGCCCTGCGCCAGCTGGCGAGGACCGCTCCCCCGGCCCAGCGCCCAGCCGTGCTGAGGCTGGCCGCGCGGTTCGCGGAGTACACCGGGTGGATGGCCCAGGAGAGCGGGTCAGACCGTTGGGCTCAGTGGTGGACCGACACCGCCGTGTCCCTGGCCGGAGCCGGTGGCGACGCCGAGATGGGCGAGTACGCCTTGGTGCGCCGGGCCCTACTGACCATGTACGCCCACGATGGCCCTCAGACCGTCGCGCTGGCCCAACGCGCCCAGCGCGCGCCTGAGACGTCGCTCCGTGTGCTCGGGCTCGCTGCCCAACAGGAAGCGCAGGGGCACGCCTTGGTCGGCGACCTGAGGTCCTGCGAACGATCCCTGGAGCGATCCCGGGAACACCTCGCCGCCGACGAGGTGGAAAACAAGAGTGGCAGGGATGGGGACCCGGAAGTTCTGGGATCTCGGCACGTCGGCGACCCGGTGGGGGTGACCCGGGGCTGGTGCCTGGTCGATCTGGGCCGGGTCGAGGAGGCGGCCGAACTTCTGGACCAAGAGTGCGCGTCGCTCTCCCAGAACGCGATCCGGGCGCGGACCCGATTCGGGGTGCGGCGGGCTCTCGCGCACGCCCTGTCCGGGGAGGTGGAGCAGTCCTGCACCATCGCCATCGAACTCCTGACCGCAGCGCCGAGGATGGACTCGGCCACCGTCCGTCTGGACCTGCGCCGCCTCCATCAGACCCTGGCGCGATACCACGGCCACCGATCCGTGCGGGAGCTCTCCCCGCGTCTCCTCACCGCTCTGAGCACGGTCTGACACAGCGCGGTCCCCACCCCGAGTCGGGGCGGGGACCGCGCGCCAGCGGAGGCGATGAGGGCCATGCCCGGAGAGCTCCCCGGGCACGGTCCCGCGCTCGTTCAGAGGTGCGTCGAGATCAAAAGGGCACCCCGTCACCATTGGGTGAGCGCACCGCCTCCGGCGCGAAGTGGGTGAGGCCGACCAGGGGTGGATCGTCACCGTCCGCCTCGGGCTCGAGCGGGTAGCGGCGACGGATCATCTCCGCGATCTCGGTCAGGGAAGCCAGTTCGAAGTCCTTGATCAGCCTGTCCACGAGCTGGACTCGCAGGTCCTCGTTCTCCATGCCGTCGATCTCGTCCATGAGCCTTCCGACAGCTCCCTCGAGCGCACCCTCGACACTCGTGGACGCTCCGCCACCGGAGGGCAGGGCGACCGTCACCTCGTCCGCCCACTCCCGGCCCTCCGGCCACTCCCACACGGGGCTGTCCGGTGAGCGGCCCGGGAGTTCGGTGCCGTTGAGGAAGGAGAACGACTCCGGGGAGGCCGACCTCAGCCGATCCAGGAGATCGGCTGAGTCGACGCCCTTCGAGGCCTCCGCGACCCGGGTGAGCACCTCGATCAGTCCGTGGGTCCGGTCGACGTCGGCGTCCCCTCGCACCAGGTCCCACACGATCGCGCTCCCGGGGGTCGCCAGCACGTCGTCCGCGTAGTACCTGCGCTTCGCGGACTCCACCGAGCGCTCCACCTCCCAGAGGACGCTCTCCTTCCGAGCCTTGGCGATGCGGGCCAGCCGGGTCTGGTCCTCCTCGGAGAGCGCGAGCGTGACGTCGTCCGCCCACACCTCCACGGCTCCGCCGAACCCGTGGGACGCCACTCCCAGCGTCGCCGCGACCTGGTGGAGCGCCATGTCGTGCTGCTCGGGTTGGTACCCCTCGCTCACCCGCCGGGCCTGTTCCACGACGAGCTGTCGGGCCAGGCCCTCGGGGTTGCGCAACCGGTGGTCCGGCTCCCCCACCCAGCGCCACCAGACCATGGCGGAGAGGACGAACGGGTACTCCCTGTCCTGACTGGGTGCCAGGGCCGCCTTGATCCGGGCGTTCTTCGGTCCGCTCTCCACGAACGGGTCCGGTGGACGCACCGTCTCCCCGGGGGTCGCCGCCTTGGTGCTGTTGACCATGAGGGCGAGCACCCCGATGAGCAGCAGAGGCGGCGCCAGGACCAGTGCCCACCAGTCGATCGTCAGGTACAGGACCACCCCCAGCGAGACCAAAGCCGCGGTCAGGATCGCGCCGCGACGCTGTGCGGGACTCATCCGTGCTCCTTCCTCGGTGTTCCGTCCGGGGTCGAGGTGTCCGCCACCGGTGGCTCACGACCGTCCAGACCCTCGGCGGCGTCGACCATGCGCACGAGGAGCTCGCCGTCTGCCCGGTGCAGCTCACGTTGTTCCGAGGTCGCCGTCCCGTCGGCCCAACGCAGCCCTGAGGTGTAGAGAGTGGGCAGCGTCCCGGCGGAGACCGAGGCGGCCAGCAGCACCTCCATCAGCCGCCTTCCCGACCCGATCCACCGGGCCGCGTACGTCCGCGTCTGGGCCCGTTCACGTTGGAACAGAGCACCCAGCCCCGACTTGAGCCGCCACTCCACGGCGGTACGACCGGAGCGCTCCCGCAGGACACCGTTCAACCGGTCGGGAGACGTGAGGTCCCAGAGCAGGTCCCGATCCGTGCCGTGATCCCAGCTCGGCTTGTGGCAGTTCTCCCGAAGGCGGTCGCAGACCCTGACCAGAAGCCTGAGGTACAGGGGATGTGCGGTCGTCAGTGTGGCCAGTTCGGCCCGAGCCGCGTCGGCTGCGGCCGCATCCTTGTTCCTGGCTAGCAAGTGCAGGCGAACGACGGCCTGCCCCGGGTGCGTGGCCGCCAGCTCCTGCGCGCAGACGGCGACCAGGACCTGACCGAAGCCCGAAGCGAGGGTCGTGTTCTTCGACTTCGAGTAGATGAACTGGCGACCGTTCCAGCCGTACCGTTCGTGTCGCAGGACACTCGTCAGCAGCACGGCCGCCTGTGGAGCGGTCCACCTCCGCTGTCTGGACCACTCCTCGACCCGTGGGAAGAGCGCGTCAAGGTCCGCGATCCGCAGCGTCTGTTCGGCCCAGCGTTGCGCGATCCGGTCGCGGTCCACGGGAGACAGCGACCGATCAGCGATGAGTGTGTCCACCCACTGGCCGAACGAGGTGTGGAGCCGGGGGTGTGCGTCCCAGAACGCCGAGCGCAGCATCCTGGCGCGGCCCGCCCGTGTGAAGTAGGCCCTGCGCTCAAAGCGTGTCTCGATCCCGCAAAGACGAAGCTCCTCCTGGAATCCTGGCCGATCAAGCAGAGGTGTCTCGTCGTGAGGAAAGGCAACCTGGGACAGTAGCAGGTCCACGCCGACGGCCAGGTGCTCGACCGGAACCCCCTCCATCAGGGAGGTGGCGAGCAGGATCGCCCGGGGGCGCCCCTTCACGAGCTCGAGGTCCTCCGGCGGCGCAGCTTCCCCTGATTCCAGAGCCTTGCCCAACCAGTCCTCGATTTCCCCCTCGTAACCGGCTTCCCTGCATGCGGTGAAGGTACGCCGCGCCACCTCCTCGATCTCACCCATGGTGGCGGTGGCAGCCCAGATACGGACCCATGATGTGGCGTGAGAGGTCGAGAAGTCCGGAACACCACGAGAGTCCAGGTGCCTGTTCAGCACTGCGAGCGGGTCCGGCCGGTCAACGCGTACCAACAGGTCCCGCAGTGACGAGGAGAGTTTCTCCTCGTCGCCGAGTTCGACCAGCACCACCAGGGAGGCTCCGGCGCGATGGGCCCGCACACGCAACCACTCCAATTCGTCGCGCAGGGGAGTCAGAGAGATCCCGCTTTCCCTGGTGAGGTCGACGAGCAGGCGATCGCCTTCCTCAGGAAAGGTTCCGCTGAGGGCTGGCTGACCTTCGGGTCCGATGTGAACGAGATCGTCCTGAACGTCCCCATCCACCTCCCTGCCCTCAGGCGCCAAAACCATCAGCGCCGCTGTTCTGGCACCGTCGCCCGACGCGGAGCTGAGGACCACGGCACCGTGGTCGGCGATGACGGTTCGGCAGTGGACCTCATCGAAGTCGAGCGGCGCGACGAACCGTTGGCGCAGGGTGGCCAACCAGTCCCCGGCGACGATCCTACGGTCCTGGACGTGCGTGACACCTTTCCCGGAATTCGACCCAAGCCTCTCGGAGTAGGCACTCAGGTAGTAGTGGTTCAGGTATTGGTCTCCACTGACGTTGTTGACCGTCGACCCCTGGTTAACATCGCCCGGTCCGGTATGCGTGGTGGCGCGGTCACCGGCGACGGACGTCGCGGGCGAACCGGAGGGACGCGCGGTCTCCTGAGTAGTCACTCACGCCCCCGTCCGTCTGCGCGGCCGGTGTTCTGCTCCTTGATGCTCTGGTCGCCGGACACGTTGTTGACGGCCGAGTTGTGGTCTCCGGCGACGTGGTGCACGGTGGAGTTCTGGTTAATATCACCGGTACCGGTACTAGTGGTCGTGTGGTCTCCGTTGACGACCACACCGTGGTTACAGAAGTCCCTTGCCTGGATCGCGGTCCCCTCGACGTTTTCCATGGTGTTGCCCTGACCGGCTGCCGCCCCTTCCGCCGCACCAGCTTCCTCCCTCGCGCGTACCCTCTCCTCGAGCTTGGGGGCCGCGATCAGGACCGCGTCAGCGATCTCGTCAAGATCTGGGCCCACGGTCCGGTGTCGGAGCCGCCGGTACTGGCAGCGGGCCAGGGGAACGATGTCATCAGGAAGCTGGTCAGCGCGAAGGCGGGATGTCGAGTCGATCAAGACGGGGATCACCGTCGCCCCGGCCTCAAAAGCCGCAACGATCTCCCAGCGTGTCCAGTCGTCGGGGTCGTCGATCGCCCTCGACCCGTCGTTCTCCCCCTTCTCCAGCCAGCGGTTTCCGATCACCGCCAACAAGACCTCGCAGCCACTGGCCGCCTTTTTGAGTCGACGCTCGAAGTCGGCTCCGGCCGGAATCGAATCACTAGCTCGGAACACCTCGCTCTCACCGAACCTCCGGGAAAGCTCTCGCCCGAGATACGTAGCGACCTGCTCGCCGTCGCCGGTCCGATAGTTGATGAAGCAGCTGTTCAAGGATTTTCCTCCAAACTGAAACTGTCGTTCTTTTAAGAGAACTTCCATCGACCCGCTTAGAGCCTTGGCAATGACGGTCGATATCTCCACCGCTCGCCTTTTCCAACACTCCGATAATGTGCCCTGGAAGCTGATTCATAAAGGCCCATGGGCTTGTTTCCCGGCGCCCCATCATGGGGAAATGGGAAATTCTCTTTCGGGGTTGGCTCCGTGCCATCGCGGGCACCGCCACCGGAGGGTCCCGGGGCACGGGGGTAGAGCGCCGCCCCTCGGGCAGGCGAAGACTCAGGAAACACTGGCGAAAGGCTTCCGCGTTCGCTCCACAAAGGCCGCGGCGGGGCACAGTATGACTGCATGCGATCACCCGACTTCACATCGCCGCAGGCCGGGGCCGATCCGGAGCGGGCCCGGTCCAGGGGCCGTGGGAGCCGCTTCCGCCCCGAGGTCCAGGGGCTGCGCGCCGTCGCCGTGCTGCTCGTGCTCGTCTACCACCTGAACCCGGAGCTCCTGCCGGGCGGGTACGTGGGCGTCGACGTCTTCTTCGTGATCTCCGGCTTCCTCATCACCTCGCTGCTCCTGCGTGAGGTGCGTGAGCACGGCCGGGTGTCGCTGGCCGGGTTCTACGTCCGCCGGGTCCGACGCCTGCTGCCGGCCGCCACCGTGGTGCTCCTGACGACCGGAGCCGCCTCCCTGGTGCTGCTGCCCGTCACCCGGCTGGGAGACACCGCCTGGCAGATGCTGGCCTCCGCGGCGTACGTGGAGAACCTGTACCTGGCCGACCGGACGATGGACTACCTGGCGGCGGAGACCGCGCCGAGCCCGGTCCAGCACTTCTGGTCGCTGTCGGTGGAGGAGCAGTTCTACCTGGTCTGGCCTCTGCTGTTCGTCCTGTGGGCGCTCTTCGCGCGGGGACGGCTCCGCGTGCTCACCATGGCGCTGACCTCGGTGTTCGCCGCGTCGTTGGTCTGCTCGGTGATCCTGACCGGGAGCGGGGATCCCTCCGCGTACTTCCTGCCCACCACCCGGGCCTGGGAACTGGCGGCGGGCGGACTCCTGGCGGTGTTCCTGGCCGACCGGGAACTGCCGCGCCCCCTGCGTCCGCTGTTGGGGTGGGCGGGACTCGCCGCGGTCGTGGCCTCCGCCGTGTTCTACGACTCCGGTACCCCCTTCCCGGGGTACGCGGCGCTGCTCCCGGTGCTGGGTTGTGTGGCGGTGATCGCCGCCGAGCGTTCCGAGGGCCCCTCCGCCGCCACGGTGCTGAGCACCGGACCGGCCAGGTTCGTCGGTGACATCTCCTACGCGCTGTACCTATGGCACTGGCCCCTGATCGTGTTCGCGCTGGTCCTGCTCGAACGGGACACCCTGGGGCCGCTCGGGACGGTGGCGGTCGCGGCGACGTCGCTCCTGCTGGCGTGGCTGACCAAGCTGTGGGTGGAGGACCCGGTGGCCCGGCACGGCCTGGTGCGCACCGGGCGCGGCGCCCTGTCCGTGGCCCTGGTGGGCCTCCTGGCCGTGGCCGCGGTCTCCGCCACGGCACTGGTGCGGGTGGAGCGGTTCCAGGTGAGCGACTTCGACCCGGAACTGCACGTGGGCCCGAAGGCCCTCGGCCTGCCCTCCCCCGAGGGAGCCTCGATGTATCCCTCACCGATCGGCGCGGAGGACGACACCCCCGAGGCGTACGACGACGGCTGCCACGCGGGTTTCGACCGACGGGACCCCTCGGATCCGTGCTTCTACGGCCCCGACGACGCGGAGACCACGGTGGCGCTCACCGGGGACTCGCACAGCACCCAGTGGTTCCCCGCCCTGGACGAGGTCGCGAAGGACCGGGGCTGGCGGCTCGCGGTGTTCAACAAGTCGGCCTGCGCGTTCACCGCCGCCGAGGTGGGCCGTGAGGGTGAACCGTACGAGGAGTGCCAGGCGTGGAACCAGGCGGTCGTCGAGGAGATCGAGGACATGGAACCCGACCTGGTCATCAGCAGCTCCTCGGTGGCCGGACTCCCCCACGGCCTCCAGCCGGGGCCGGAGGCGCGCGACGCCATGGCGGAGGGGATGGTCGAACTGTGGGAGGAGGTCACCGCGTCCGGCATCCCCCTCGTCGCGATCCGGGACACGCCGCGCACCACGTCCGACGTGCTCGACTGCCTGGCCAAGAACGCCGACGACCCCTCGTCCTGTGACCGCCCGGTGGCGGACGCCCTGGAACGGGACGACCCCCAGGAGCTGGCGGTACGTGAGGTCGAGGGGGCCGCGATGGTCGATCTCAACGACCTCATCTGCACGGACCACACCTGTCCGGCGGTGGTCGGGAACGTGGTCGTCTACCGGGACTCGCACCACCTCACCGAAACCTACGCACGCCTGCTCTCGGACGACATGGGCACGAGGATCGACAAGGTCCTGGGCGGTTCCTGAGCTCACCCAGGGGTGCCTTCGGGGCGGAGGGCGAGAAGTCGGGTCGGCTCGCACCGAACGGAGTACCGGGCACGCGGGCGGCGGCCCGGACGGGGACGCCCCTCCTCCGACCTGGCATCCTGGCTCCGGACCGACCACCCCTGCCCCCGGGCAGCCCGAACAGGAGGCACCCACCATGGCCGTCTACGCCGTCACCTACACCTACGCGGAGAACAGCACCGAGGCGCGCGACCAGCACCGCCCGGCGCACCGCGCCTACCTGGACGAACTCTCCCAGCGGAACATCAACCTCTGCTCGGGCCCCTTCGGCCCCGACGACGCCCCCGGTGCCCTGCTGCTCTTCCGGGCGGACTCCGCCCAGGAGGCTCTGGGCCACACCGAGCCCGACCCGTTCCGTCTGGAGGGCCTGGTCACCGACGTCTCGGCGCGGGAGTGGATCCCCGTCCTGGGCCCGCTCGCCCAGGAGTTCTGAGTCTCGACCCTCGGTGACGGGCCCGGGGAGGGGCGGGCCCGTCACCTCCGGGGGTTCACCCCGCCTCCCATTTCGCATGTTCACATCATTCAGATGATTACAGTATCTTGATGCGGAACGCGGAGGGAGGTCCATGGAGCCAGCGAGCACACCGCACGCCACCGAGCCGGACCTGTCGGTCCTGCACGCCCTGCGCTGCGCCGGGTTCTCCGGCACCGCGCGGTTGTCCGAGGTGACCGGTCTGGGCGAGTCGGAGACCGAGTCCACGCTGATCGACCTCGCCGTCTCAGGACTGGTCACCCGCACCTCGGGGTCCTTCGGCGGTTGGGGCCTGAGCGAGGCGGGTCGCACGGAGGGCTTCGCGCGGATCAGCGCCGAACTGGACGCCACCGGAACCCGTTCCCTCGTCGAACACGCCTACGGAGGCTTCCTCGATCTCAACCCGGAGCTGCTGGACCTCTGCACGGCCTGGCAGCTACGGACCGTGGACGGCGTACCGACCGTGAACGACCACACCGACCCCGACCACGACGCCCGGGTCCTGGGGCTGTTCTCCGACCTCGACCGACGTCTGGCGACCGTCTGTGACGGCCTGTCCGCGCGGCTCCTCCGCTTCGACCGCTACCGGGTCCGGCTCTCCGGTGCCCTGGCGAAGGCCCGAGCCGGGGCCCCGGGCCAGGTCACGGACGACGCCGCCTCCTATCACGCGGTGTGGGCCCAACTGCACGAGGACCTGCTGGTCACCCTGGGTCTCCCCCGGTACTGACGGACCACGGAAAGGCGGTCGCGATGGCGTGGACGCACCCTCTCTCCGCGCGGGTCGAGCACGGCCCGGACCTGGTGGGCGGCAAGGCCCACGGACTCCTCACCCTGAGACGCCTGGGCCTGCCGGTACCGGCGGGGTTCGTCGTCACCACCGAGGCCTGCCGCTCCTTCCTCCGCGAGGGACGGGTCCCCCGTGGTCTGCGCGGTGAGGTCGCCGCGGCCGTCACCGCCCTGGAGGCCGAGACCGGACGCCGGTTCGGTGATCCGCGCTCTCCTCTGACCGTGTCCGTACGCTCCGGCGCCAGCGTCTCCATGCCCGGGATGATGACGACGATCCTCAACCTCGACCCGTCCCACGACGCGGACGGCACGGACCCGCTGGAGGCGCTGCACCGGGCGATCACGGAGGTGTTCTCCTCCTGGGACACCCCGCGCGCCAGGACCTACCGCGCACTGCACGGTGTGCCCGACGACCTCGGCACCGCCGTGACCGTGCAGGTGATGGTGCGCGGGGACCGGGACGAGCACAGCGGCAGCGGGGTCGCCTTCACCCACGACCCCAACACCGGTGAACACGGCCCCTTCGGTGAGGTGCTGTTCGGCCGCCAGGGGGACGCGGTCGTCTCGGGCACCACCCTGACCAGCCCCCTCGGCGAGCTCGCCGAGCGCGAACCGGCCGTCTGGGCGGACCTGCTGACCGCCCTGGACCGGGTGGAGGAGCACCACCGCGACGCCTGCTACGTCGAGTTCACCCACGAGTCCGGGCGGCTGTGGATACTCCAGCTGCGCCCCGCCCGCCTGGTCGGAACCGCCGCCGTCCGCGTGGCGGTCGACCTCGCGCAGGCCGGTGTGATCACCCGCGAGGAGGCCCTGTCGCGGGTCGCCCCTCCCCACCTGCGGCACGTGCGCACCCCGCGCCTCGCCCTGCCCGACGGACGTCCCCCGCTCGCACGGGGCGTGGGCGCCTGCCCGGGGGTGGCGGTCGGCCGGGTGGCGACCAGCGCGGAACGGGCGGTCCGGATGGCCGCGCGGGAACCGGTGGTCCTGTTCCGCCCGGAGACCTCCCCGCTGGACATGCGTGGCCTGGCCGCCTCGGCGGGCATCGTCACCGCACGGGGCGGCCCGGCCAGCCACGCCGCCGTGGTCGCCCGGTCACTGGGCACGCCCGCCGTGGTGGGTGTGGGAGACCTGACCGTCGGGCACGAAGCGATCCACGTGGGGGGACACCACGTCCCCGAGGGCACACTGGTGACCGTCGACGGCACCGGCGGTGAACTGGTCCTGGGCCGCGCCCGCGTCACCACGGGCGGTGCCGGGGCTCGTCTCGAACAGCTGCTCACGTGGGCCGACGAGGTCTCGGGCGGGTCCGTGGAGACCGGCGCGGACACCGAGGAGTCCCGCCTGCGCGCCGCCCACGCCGTGCTGCGCGCGTGAGTGCGTGGGAGTCACACCGGCCGTCCGGGATCGGCGGCACGCCGCCGAGGGGTCCCTTCAGAGCGCGCCCCGCTCGCTGAAGTAGCGGGCGGCACCGGGATGGACCCGGTCGGCGGCGACCCCGCTCAGCGCCTGTTCGACGGTGGCGGTCACCTGACCGGGCACGCGGTCTCCGAGGTCCTCGTACACGGCGCCGACCAGCTCGTACGCCAGGTCCTCGTCGAGGTCGGCGTGGGCGTAGAGGGCCTCCCAGGAGGCCATCATGTTGACCTCCCCGTCGTGACCGGGCAGCGTCCCCGCCTCGACGGTGAGGCTCGTGTAGGAGGGGTCGACGCGACCGACCGTCGCCACCACCTCCTCCGGGATCTCCAGGACACGCGGTTCCATCCCCTGCCGCTCGAAGTGGTCGAGCTCCGCGTTGCCGACCTCGTCCAGGAGGACGTAGACGTCGACGTCACCGTCGATGAGGACCTGCTGCGGGGTGTGGGTGTCGAAGTCGTACCCGGAGGTGACGTCCATGGCGAGCGGGTCCAGCCCGGCGGCGAGCAGGACCAGGTCGCTCAGTTCCAGGGTCTCGGGGTCCTCCCAGGCGATGAGCGCCGTGGTACCGGCCAGATCCTCCAGGGTGTGGATGTCGGAGTCGGCCCCGACGACGTACTGGAGGGTCAACGGCGAGACGTTGCCCAGGACCATGACGTTCTCGGGTTCCCGGACCGGATCCCCGTCGAGCACGTCGAGGGTTCCCTCCCGGAGCCGGGTGTACCAGGTGTTGTGTGTGAGGACGACGTCGTTGCGGTAGGACGCGCCGTTCCTGGGCGCGTCGATCTCCCTCTCCAGGGCCAGGAACTCGGCGCCCGGGTCCAGATGGTCGCTGGCGACCTGCTCGGAGAAGGTGACCCCGTCGACCTCCTCGGTCCACGTCTCACAGATCGTCCGGGCCAGGCGCGAGGTCGACAGACCCCAGGCGGCCTCGCCGACCAGGTAGTCGCCGGCGTAGGAGGGCGTGTCCGCGTCCTCGTCCACGTGCACGGGTTCGGATCGGCCGACGAGCCCGGGGAGCGCCCAGTGCAGGGCGCCCCCGAACAGGGCGACCGAAAGTACCGTGGCCCCGACGATCAGCGGGGTCCGGAGACGCCCGGGCCTTCTGGGGGATGTGTACACGATTTCCTTGGGGATGATGGTGCGGCCTCGGACTCCCCGGGTCCCGAGGGACCGGGGGATCCGGTCAGCGGCGCTGTCTCTGGTGGGCGGCCGCCCGTTCCGGGCCGGGGTGGTGGCCCGCGGGTCCGTTCTCACTCTGGCCGGGGCGCTGGCTCTGGTGGGGGCCCGGGTGCCCGCCCTCCTGGTTGGCCCGGGCGAAGGCCTCCTGCGCGTGCTGCCCGCGCTCCCAGACGACGAAGCGTTCGCTCTCCCCCAGCGCCATGGTGGTGAGCCAGACGGCGACGGCGACGTCGTCGACCAGGCCGAACACCGAGAAGATCAGCTCGGGGACGAAGTCGATCGGAGAGATGATGTAGCCGACCAGGACCAGCATCATGAAGAGCTTGCCGCCACCGAGCTCCGGGTAGCGTCCGCGCAGCTTCGCGCCGAGCATGCGCGGGATCGCCCGGACCCGCTCCCACAGCGAGACCTTGCTGTCCGAGTTCTGGATGACCTGCCAAGCGGCCGCACCGGCCGCGGCCCGGTTTGCCTTGCGCATCGTGTTCGTCTCCTCAGGGGGCACGTGACTTCTCAAGATATGACGCGAAGTCTCCCTTGTTCGTTCCCCCTGGCACGGAGGACAACCCCGAACGAGACCGACGCGACACCCCGCGCGCCCCACTCCTCGAACCCCGAGTTGTCCACAGGGGGGACCGGTGGCACTGGTGGGCCCGGAGCAGGAGGGGCATGCTGGAGGTGACGGCGCCTCTGCCCCCACTCGCCAGCACACCGCCGCCGCTCGTCACCGAACCCACCCGCGCGACCTCCCACCGGTGGCGCCACCGGCCGACGGAGGTCGTCCCGGGGCCAGCCGCGACGACGCCGGAGGACCAAGGGGACAAGGAACACGCAGGACATAGGATCTCCCGCATACGGCCCACACGACCCGAACCGGTCCGCAGCACTCCGGACACACGACCGGCCGACCCGCCCCCGACCGACTCCCGGTGACCCGACCCGTTATGCAGGTCACCTTGGCCTCATTGACGAAAACCCACCACATGGCGCAACCCGTGCCCCAAGGTGGTGAATACCGGGCCTCCCGCTGCACCGCACCCATTCGTTACGATGCGTGCGAGTGGCACCTGAGACGCGGGGCGCCTCCGAAGCAACCGACATCGCCCGAGCGCGCAGAACCGATGGAGCCTTTCCAGTGTCCAATGCCCTACCGCGGTCGGAGACGACCGTAGCCCTGTTGGCGGACATCCCCAGCACGGGCCACGTGGGCGAGACCGGAGCACGGCGGTTCGCCATGACCGGCGACGACGTGGGCGCGCGCAGCGCCGCCTTCGTCGCCTTCGCCATGGAGGAGGTACGCGCGGGTCGCCGGGTCGTGGCGCTCTACCCCGCCTGGCGGTCCACCGACGCCCAGAAGGCGGTCAACTTCGCGCGGGGCGCCCTGCGCACCGACCACATCGCGGGGATCGGCGTCGATCTGTCCCCCCTCGCACTCTCCCTCATCGCGGACCAGCTCGCCTACCTCGCCCCCTACCTGCCGCCGGGCATGGTGGCGGCGCTCAGCGCGGAGCTGCCCAAACACCTGTTGGCCGGGGCCTGGCTGAGAACGGTGTCCGGTCTGTCCACCCTCCCCACGAGCCTGCGCCAGCACATGGGTTCGTACGCGCCCACGGTCTCCTTCCTCGCCTACTGCGCCCCCTCCGCCCAGGTGGGCCGCCTACGGCCCTCGGACGTGATCAGTGAGCTGCCCTTCCGCCCGGTCCAGCCGGTGCAGCTGCTGTGCTCCACCCCGGACCCCAGCATCACCCGGGCGTTCGACGAGAACCTGCCCCAGGCCATCCAGCCGGTGGCCACCCGGACCCTGCCCGTCCAACCCCTCGGCAGCACCTACTGGGGCACCAGCAAGTACGTGGAGTTCGTGGCGTTGAGCGCGCACCCCCAGGCCCTCGCCTACGCCGCCGGGGCGCTCCGGGCAGCGGAGTGCACCTGGTGCGGTGAGCCCGTCACCGCCACCTCCTGTCCGTTCTGCGGGGGTGCCAGCAGCGGTACCCCCACCAGGACCCACCACACCGGCCCCGCCGCCCCGGCCCCCGCGTCCCGGAACGGTGTCGCGCGGGACGCCCGCGCGTACCGGGGCCCCTCCGGAGCCCAGGCCCCCGTCTCCCCCGCACCCCCGGGCGCACCCGACTCCCCCGTGTCGCGGCCCGACACCGTGCCACGAGCGACCCCGGGCCCCCACGGGAACCCCGACCACTCCGACCCGCGTGCCACACAGGCGGCCCCGGCCCCTCAGCCCACCGTCGTGCCGCGGGGCGCCGAGCCCCACCGGACCGGGCCGAACCCCCTCAACGGGACCGGCGCTCCCCCCTCGGGCCCGTACACCGACCGACCCCCCGTACCAGCGAACGGGCACAGGCCGCCCGTCCCGCCGAGCCCGCCACCGGGCACCGCGAACCCGGACACGATGCCGAGCCCGGAATCCCCCAGGACCTTCTCCCGCTAGGGTCCGCCGCTCCGACGCCCGGACGGACGGCCCCCGACGACACGGAAACGGATACCACCCCCTATGAACCCCCGTCAGCGACGCGGCGTACTTCTCATGGTCGTGGCCGCTATCGGCGCCGTCGCCGTGTTCGCCTCCGTCTTCACCTACGTCAACGGCCAGCAGGACCAGGGGGGCAGGGTCGCCACCGTCCTGAGACTCGTCGAGGACGTCGACGCCAACCAGCCCCTGGGCCAGGACTCGTACGCCCCGGTCGAGGTACCCGCGTCGTACTTCGACCCGGAGGTCTTCATCTCCGACCTCGAGGAGATCGACACCCCCGAGGGCCAGGAGCTGGTGGCCGCCAGCCACCTGACCGAGGGAGCCATCCTCCAGCACGGCATGGTCAAGCCCCAGCCGACCCTGACCGCCGGCGAGCGCGAGATCGCGATCATGGTCAGCGCCGAGACCGGGATCGCCGGCAGGATCCAGCGGGGGTCGGTCGTGGACATCTACGGCACCTTCCAGGCTCGCGACCACGGTGAGGCCTGCGCGACACGGATCGTCACCGAGGTGGAGGTCCTGGACATCGGGGAACTGCGCAGCCAGGAGTCCGACGCGGGCGGGGTGACGGGCGTCGTCCCGGTGACCTTCCGACTCGACCCGCAGACCGCGCTCCAGCTCGCCTACGCCGAGGAGTTCGCGACCAAGCTCCGTATGGCGCTGGTGAGCGCGGCGGACGGCGGCGATCCCGGTGACACCCAGGTGTGCAGCGGTGACTTCGAGGGGATCTTCGAGAACGCCTCCGGCGGAACCGGCCAGGGCGACCAGAGCGACCAGCGGCGCACGCCGCATGAGGGGTAAGTACCAGTGAACTTCCGAGTCCTGGCGGGGATGCCCAGCTCCGAGACGGAGATGGTGATCGCGGCGCGCTTCGAGGAGCTGGCCGGGGCCGACCTCGTCTCGTCCCGCCTCACCAGCACGGACCTGATCAACGCCGCGGGCGAATACTCCGACCTCGACGTGGTCCTCGTGCACCGGGAACTGGGCCCCGCCCCGGTCTTCGACACCATCCGGGACCTGTCGCACCGGCATCCGCAGCTGGCGATCCTGCTGGTCTCGCCGTCGATGGACCCGGACACCTTCACCGCCGCGATGGAGGCCGGAGCGCGGGGCGTGGTCCCGGCCGACTCCGGGGCGACCGAACTGGAGACCCGGGTCGCCAAGGCCGCCGAGTGGTCGCGGACCCTGCGCCGGCACCTGGAGTCGGCGTCGCTGGAACTGCCCGCCTCCGGGGTGCGGGGCCGGATCGTCACCCTCAGCGGGGCCAAGGGCGGCGTGGGCACCACCACCTGCACCGTGCACCTGGCGATGGCCGCGGCCCGGCGGGACCGGCTGGTGTGCCTGGTCGACCTCGACCTCCAAGCCGGTGACCTGCCCTCCTACCTCAACCTCCAGCACCGCAGGTCCATCACGGACCTCGTGGACGCCGCCGACGACATCAGCCCCGGGATGCTCGCGGAGACCCTCTACGTGGACCCGCGCGGCCCCCACGTGCTCCTGGCCCCCCAGCACGGCGAGCGCGGCGAGGACGTCACCGCCCGGGCCACCCGCCGCATCCTGAGCGCCCTGCGGTCCCGCTACGAACTGGTGATCGTGGACTGCGGCTCCACCATGAACGAGGCGACCGCGATGGCGGTGGAGGTGGCCGACAGGTCCGTGGTGACGGTGACCCCGGACGTGCCCGCGCTGCGGGGCGCCCAGCGGCTGATGGCCATGTGGGAGCGCCTCCAGATCCGCTCGCACGAGGACGTCTACTCCCTGGTCACCCGGCACAGCCGCAAGAACGAGATCCAGCCGGACTTCCTCCAGCAGCTGCTGGGCACCAAGGTGCTGCGCACACCGGTCCCGGCGGCCTACCGGGCGCTGGAACCCGGGGAGAACAACGGGGACCCCACGAAGGTGACCGACGAGGGACTGCGCAAGGCCTTCGCGCGGCTCGCGTCGGAACTGGACCTGCTCGTCCCCCCCACCGCACTCTCGGGGGGAACCGGGCCGGGCGGTCACACCACCCCGTCGGGCGGGCTCCCCCAGGGGCTGGCCGGGCTGGCCTCGCGTCCGCAGCCGCCGGGCGGCCCGACCACCCGGGACGTGTCCGGGTTCCTCAACGCCATGGGCCAGGACCCGGCCTCCGGGCACCAGCCCCGGCCGGTCGGGCCCTCCCCCTGGGGTCCGGGCCCCCAGCACCCGGGAGGGGGGATCGGTGGCTGAGGACCACCGGGAGTCCGGGAGGAGACGGGGCACCGGAGACGACCGCGGCGCGATCTTCGTGGAGTTCGCGGCCATGGTTCCGTTCATGATGCTGGCACTGGCCCTGGTGTGGCAGGTGCTGCTGGTCGGAGTCACCTCCATGTACGCCTCCCACGGGGCCGCCGAGGCGGCCCGGCAGGCCTCCGTCACGCCGGACGACATGGCCCGCATCGACGAGGAGGCGCGCAAGCGGGTGCGGGCGCCCTGGGACGGTGAGGACGTGCTGACCACGGAGATCGTCGAGCGCGACGGCGACCGGTTCGCGCGGGTGAGCCTGGACATGCCGGTGTTCCTTCCGGGTGTGACGGCTCCGTGGCCGATCACCGGGGAGGCCAGGGTGGTCACGGAGGTGCGCCCGCGCGGGGGCACCGAACCCGAGGGGGTGGAGTCCCCCTGAGCGGCACTCCCACCGCGCGCGGCCGTGGATCCCGGGCTCCCGGGACGGGCCGCCCGGTCACTCGCGGAGCGGGGACGGAGCCCGGTACACGGGCCCCCGTCCTCCGGAGGCTGCTGTTCGGCGACCACCCGCGTTCGGACCGGGGCGGACCCATCCTGGAGTTCGCCGCGACCCTGCCGATCCTGCTGTTCACGGTGGTGGTGGCTATGGAGGTCTTCCTGGCCTTCACCGCCGTCGAACGCATCGAGTCCGCCGCCAGGGCCGGTGCCCGGGCCGCCGGAACCCAGCAGCTGACCGGGGCCGAGGAAACCGCCCGCACGGCCCTGCCCGGCTGGCTGGACGACGCCACCATCACCAGTGGGACCAACGACAGCGACGGGTACTTCGTGGAGGTCTCCCACCCGCTGCCGATCGTGTTCTCGTCGGTGGACCTGAACCTGACACTGACTCGACGGGTGGACATGCCGAACGTGTGAGGCGGGCGGAACCCGCGCGACCAGGACGGCATCGGCTAGGGAGGACACGAGGGACATGGGGCTGAAGGACCGGCTGGAGGAGGACCGCGGCGTCGAGGAACGCGCGGACCGCGGCAGCGTGACGCACTGGCGTCGGCGCCTCCTGGAGGAGATCAACCTGGAGGACCTGACCCAGCTGACGCTCGCCCAGCGCCGCGTCCGCCTGGAGAGGGTCGTCGGGCACATCCTGTCCCGTGAGGGCCCGGTGCTGTCGGACCGCGAACGGTCGGTCCTGATCCGCCGGGTCGTGGACGAGGCCCTGGGACTGGGCGTGCTGGAGCCGCTGCTGGCCGACGAGAGCATCACCGAGATCATGGTCAACGGCCCCGACAACGTGTTCGTGGAACGCGGTGGCCGCATGGAGCGGATCGACGCCGCCTTCAACGGCGAGGAGCAGCTCTACCAGACCATCGACCGGATCGTCTCCCTGGTCAACCGGCGCGTGGACGAGTCCTCACCGATGGTGGACGCCCGGCTGCCCAGCGGCGAGCGCGTCAACGTGATCATCCCGCCGCTGTCCCTGTCCGGTCCGGTCCTGACCATCCGGCGCTTCCCCAAGCCCTACCCCATCGAGGAACTGGTGCGGATGGGCAGCCTGGACCAGGCGACCGGGGTTCTGCTGTCCGCGATGGTGCGCGCCCGGTTCAACATCGTCGTCTCCGGCGGAACCGGCACCGGGAAGACGACCTTCCTGAACGCGCTGTCGGCCTTCGTGCCCAGCCAGGAGCGGATCGTCACGATCGAGGACTCCGCCGAGCTCCAGCTGATGCAGGAGCACGTGGTGCGGCTGGAGTCGCGGCCCGCCAACATCGAGGGCCGGGGCGGCATCGCCATCCGTGACCTGGTGCGCAACGCGCTGAGGATGCGTCCGGACCGCATCATCGTCGGTGAGGTCCGCGGCCCCGAGACCGTCGACATGCTCCAGGCGATGAACACCGGCCACGACGGGTCCCTGGTGACGGTGCACGCCAACTCCGCCGAGGACGCCATCCACCGGCTGCAGACCCTGGCCACCCTGGGCGACGGGAACATCCCCTACGACGCGATCCGCGACCAGATCAACAACGCGGTGGACGCGGTCGTCCACCTGGGCCGCTGGCCGGACGGTTCCCGCCGGATCAACGAGATCGCCGTGGTGTCCTCGCGTCGCCGCGAGGAGTTCCGGCTGGACCGGCTCATGGAGTTCGCGGCGCTCCCGGCCACCCCCGACCGCACCGTCGAGGGGCGGTTCCGGCACCACCCGCTGCCACGCCACGTCGCCGGTCGCATCCACCACGTCGGGGAGAGCGTCCCCGCGGTGTTCGGGGTCGTGTCCGACGACCCCGTCCGGGACAGCCGTTGAGGGCCCGCACCACGTCCGCGACGGCGTTCCCCCCGCGAGGTACGACGCCGGGCCGACCGACGGCACCGGCCCGAAGGGAGACCGGGTGAACTGGCAGATTCCGGCGATCCTCGGCGGTCTCGCCCTGGTTCTGATCCTGGCGCTGTGGGCGCTGTGGGAGTTCGTGGCCAGCGCCGAGCAACGGCGGCTGATCGCCGCGCGCAGTGCCCTGGACCAGGCGGAGTACGCCGCCTCCACGCCCATGGCCAGGTTCGACGCCTGGCTTCGGCGCACCCAGTGGGGCGCTCGGCTGGCTCGCCGTATGGCGCGGTCGGGCACGGACATGCGCCCGGCCACCTTCGTCGTGGCGCTGGCGTCCGGCGCGCTGCTGGCCGTCCTGATCGTGTGGCAGGTCCTCGCGCCGTTCTTCGGTCTGCTGGCCGCCGCGGGCGTGGCGTTCCTGTTCTTCTCCTATCTGCGCCGGGCCGAGTCCAAGCGCCGGGAGGAGTTCACCAACCAGCTGCCCGACCTGGCACGGGTACTGGGCAACGCGACCTCCGCCGGGCTCGCGCTGCCGACGGCGGTGGCCATCGCCGCCGACGAGCTGGACGGCCCGGCCGGGGAGGAGCTCGGCCGGATGGCGGAGTCCATGAAGCTGGGCGCGAGCTTCGAGGAGGCCATCGCGGACCTGCGCCAGCGCATGCCCTCCCGTGAACTGGGCGTGCTGTTGTCCACGCTGCTGGTGTCGTCCCGGTCCGGCGGATCGCTGGTGACGGCTCTGCGCAACATCTCCTCCACGTTGGAGAGCCGCAAGGAGACCCGGCGTGAGGTGAGCACCATCCTCAGTGAGACGACCTCCACCGTGTGGGCGCTCGGGTTCATGTCGGTGGGTGCCCTGTTCCTGATCAACGGCATCGAACCGGGGATCATGCGCACGATGACCAGCTCCGCCTCCGGGGTCGCCGTGCTCTTGGTCGTGGCCGCGCTGTACACGACCGGATTCGTGCTGGTCGCCCGCATCACCCGGTTCAAGATGTAGCGCCCCCACGTCACGTCCCCGCCCGCACCTCGAAGGACACCCCCATGAACCTCCCGCTCCTGATCCCCCTGGCGGCCGGCCTCGCCTCGGCCCTGGTCGTGCTGCTCGGTGTCTACGGCCTGCACCTGACCCAGTCCCAGACCCGGGTGACGGTGGACGATCCGGTCAACGCCCCGGTGACCACCAAGAGCGACGACACCTTCTTCCTGCACCGGATCACGGAGCGGATCGGTCGCCCCTTCTCCAGGGCGCTGATGGGATCGATGAGCGAGAAGGCGAAGGCGTCCGTCTCCTCCCGGATCGAGGCGGCCGGGCGACCGGACGGCCTGACCACGGAACGCTACGTGCGGCGCAAGGTCGGTGAGGTCGCCATCTACGGGACCCTCGCGGTCGTGGTGCTGCTGGCCGGTTCCAGCCCGCTGCTCGCCCTCCTCGCACTGGCCTTCGCGGGACTGACCGACCTGAACCTGTACGTGCAGACCCAGGAACGCGCCGACGAGGTGCAGACACAGCTGCCGGACTTCCTGGACGTGCTCGCGGTGACGGTGAGCGCGGGCATGTCCTTCCGCGCCGCCGTCGCCCGGGTGGCGGTGTCGATGCCGGGGGTCCTGGCGGACGAGTTCACCATCGCGCTCCACCAGATGGAGCTGGGCACCTCCCGCCGGGAGGCCTTCGAGTCGCTGCGCCGCCGCAACCGCAACGAGTCGCTCAGCAAGTTCGTCACCGCCATCCAGCAGGCCGAGGAACTGGGCGCGCCGCTGAGCGACACCCTGGTGGACATCAGCAGGGACATGCGCCTGGCCGACGCCCAGTACATGCGCCGCAAGGCCCAGCGTCTGAATCCGAGGGTGACGATGGTGACCGCCGCGACCCTGCTCCCGGGTCTGCTGATCCTCATCATCGGCTCGATGTTCCTGGGTACCGAGATCGACCTGAGCACCCTCCTCGGAGGGTAGGGCCACCGGCCTCCCGGACCGTGTCGCGGCTGGTGGCGCGGCGCCCCGGGGACCGGCGGGCGGTCCCCGGGGCGCCGCACGTCCTCGGGCTCAGGCGGGCGGGAAGGGGATCCCGGACAGCGTCGGGATCAGGGCCTCCTCCTCGAAGTCCAGGTGGGCCTCGAGTTCCTCGGTCAGCCGGTCGAGCTCCGCCATGAACCGCACCGGGTCGGCGGTGCGCACGTCAGCGAGCAGGCCCTCCAGCTCGGCCCGGACCCGGTCGACCACCCGGTGCTCCTCCACCAGGCGCTCGACCGGTTCCCTCAGGTGCGGGTACCCCTCGGCGAGCGCCGGGAACATCGAGTCCTCGCTGGTGTGGTGGAAGTGCAGGGACTCGCAGAAGGCCAGGCAGTGCTGCCGGATCTGGAGGTTGAGACCGACCGGCGGAGCGGTCGACGCGGCGTCGCGTTCGGCCAGGTACCGCTCGGCCTCCGCGCGCACGTTGGTGAGCTGACCCCGCAACCACGCGTGGATCTGGAGCAGCTTGTCCGCGAGGGCGCGCACCTCACCGGAGCCGAGCTCGGGCGAGGGCTGGAGCTCCACCACCGGGATACGGCGCTCCACCTGGTCCTGGTAGTCGCCGTACCCCGGATGGCGGCTGACGATCTCCCGGAAGATCCGGTCGCGCTCGTCGCCCGCCAAGGGGACCGCGATGGACTCGCGGGCCTCGTCTCCGGGCATCTCGACGGTCACCATGGGGTGGGCGAGCAGGTTGCGGTACCAGTCGGGGTCCTTCGGAGAGCCCCCGGCCGAGCCCACCACGTGGACGCGGTCCTCGATCCGCACGAAGCCGAGCGGAGTGGTGTACCGCTGACCCGAGCGTGCCCCCGTGGTCGTGAGCAGCAGCAGGTCCCCGCCGGCGAACGGGCCGCCCACACGGCCGCCGTTGGCACGGAACTCCGCCACCACCGGTGCGTTCAGGGGGCTCACCCTGGGCTCGGGGCTCTGGTGGGGCCCGGCCGGCGGCTGGTCCGGGCCGCCGGTGTTCTCCTCGTTCGTGTTCCTGTCGTCGATCTCCGTCAAGGGACGGTCCTCTCACTGGTCGTGGAGGCGGACGTCCCCGAGGGCGCGGATGTCGCGCTCGGTTCCGGGTGCGGTCAGGGCAGGGCACCGGGTGGCCGTCAGGCCGGAAGGGGCTCGGGGAGTCCGCCGGAAGGTGGTGCCAGGTGCACCGGTTCGGCGGGTGTACGGCCGGGGCGGGGCGGGGCGGGGCAGCGGCTCGGACTCCTACGGCCCGGTCTCTCACCGGGCCCGAGGGGGAAGGGTCTCGACAGCGGCGTCACACCGGCGCCGCGAACGGCTCAGCCGATCAGATTCGGTACGCGAAGTGTGTGCTCACGATGGCTCCCCGAACAGGTCATGGCGCCTCCATGTTCTCCGGCCGGCCCACTGCTCTTGGCCGGAAACACGCGACGCCCGACCATCATAGGCGCTCGTTCGGGTGGGGACGGACCCACCCGAAGAGTCGGGAGGGCCCCATCGGAACGGCGTCCACGGCTCCGTACCTTCGTGGACGGGCCCCGAACCGGCCCCGCCCCCCTGTCTCCGCCCGTGAAGGAACCGACATGAGCCCGTCCCGCCGTCCTCCCTCAGCCGTCGCCCCGCCCGTGCTCGGGCCCGGACGCTCCCTCGCCCCCGACCTCGCGCGGGGCTTCATGCTGCTGTTCATCGCGCTGGTCAACGCCCAGTTCTTCCTCACCCATCCGGACACCGTTCGCACCCTCGCCGACCAGGTGCTGACGTTCGTCCAGAGCACGCTGGTGAACGGGCGGGCGATCCCGCTCTTCTCCCTGCTCTTCGGCTACGGCACCGTGTGGATCATGCGCCGGGTCCTCGACGCCGGCGGCGGGTGGGTGCACGCCCGCGTGGTGTTGCGCCGTCGCGGACTGTGGATGCTGGTGATCGGGCTGGCGCACGGGGTCCTGCTGCTACCGGTGGACATCGTCGGGGCGTACGGGCTCGGTCTGCTGCTGTTCGTGGGATTCCTGCGCGCACGGGACGCCGTCCTGCTCTGGACCGCGGGCGCCGTCGCCCTGGCCTCCGCCGCGCTGAACACCGTGCTCGGCCTGGGTGACGCGTTCGGCACCTCCCCCGGGGACACTGACCCGGCGTCGGCGGTGCCCTCGCTTGTGGAGTCGGGCTTCCTCGCCGCCAGTGCCGAACGGTTCGCGGAGTGGACCCTGTACACGCCGGTGACCCTGGTGCTGGTGGTGATGCCGCCGTTGCTCGTGGGAATGTGGGCGGGCCGCCGGGGCATCCTGGAGCGCCCTCGGGAGCACCTCACCCTGTTGGTGCGCACCGCCGTCGTGGGCCTGGGCGTCGCGGTGGTCGCGGGGCTGCCGGACGCCCTGGTCACCGCCGAGTTCCTGCCGGAGCCGGAGCCTCAGGTCCTGGTCTTGTTGTGGATCGTGCACGACCTCGCGGGCTGGGCGGGCGGGCCCGGCTGGGCGGCGCTGATCACCCTGGTCGCCCTGTGGCTGACCGAGCGGGCCACCTCGCGCGGGGACGGCGACGGCTCCCCTGGCGCGATCGCCACGGCGATCGCGGCCGTGGGAGAGCGTTCGCTGAGCTGCTACCTGGCCCAGGCGGTCGTGTTCACCGTGGTGTTCGCTCCCTACGGCCTGGGCCTGGGCGCCACCGCGAGCGCCTCCGGCGCGGTTCTGGTCGCCGTACTCACCTGGGGGCTGACCGTGGCCCTCGCGGAGATCTCGCGCCGTCGCGGCCTGCGCGGACCGGCCGAGGTGCTGTTGCGCCGGCTCACCTACGCCCGCACCCGTCTGCCCGGCTCCCCGGAGGGGCGGCGGTGAGGCGGGGTCGGGAGCTCGGAGGTCAGCCCTGTCCGGGGGCCCCGTCCACCGGGCACAGGGTCATGTCGCTCTCCCCGGGGACGGTGCTCGGCAGGGCGAAGTAGCCCGACCCCAGCCGACTCCCGTCCCGCCACTCCTCCGTGCCGTCCACGTCGTAGCAGTGCCCGCTGAGGTCGTGCACCAGGGCTCCCGCGTACTCGGACGGACGGTAGGCGACACCCGCCCGCTCGGGGGCTCCCGGGAGCAGCACGGTGATCTCGGCGAACGGGTGCTGCGGGCTGAGTTCCGTGAGCGTGGTCATCGGCTGTCCCAGCTCACTGCCGCTCCCGCCCCTGACGGTCTCCTTGTCGATCCCCCCGTTCAGTTCGGGGTCCAGGGGCGTCAGGGCCAGGAAGTCCTCCTCGTACACACGGTGGCTGCCCACGGTGGGGTGGTAGGTGAGCTCCGCCGTGAACTCGACCCCCGCGCCGGTGTCCCGTGCGCCGGTCATGCACACGCTCATCACCGGGAAAGCCTCCAGACTGGGGGTGACCAGACCGAAGTCCATCGTGTCGTGGTCCAGCGGCGAGACGAACGGCCAGACGTCGGGACTCGTGTTCGGCTCGCCCTCGGGGCCCGGGACGAGGAGCGGGGCGTACGAGTCCGGCGAGACGGTGTCCGTGGTGAAGGGGCGCCAGGGAGCGTGTTCGCTCTGGGCTCCCCTCCGCTCGGCGTCGTCGCAGGGCAGCTCGGTGGGGGCCGCCGCCCCCTCCTCGGTCTCCTCCTCGTCCTCGGACGCGGCCGGTTCCTCGGCGGCTCCCTCCGAGACCACGGTGTCGGCGGGCGACTCGCTCAGGGCGTTGACCAGCAGGTAACCGCCCCCGAGCACCGCGACCATTCCGGCGGCCCCCACCGCGAGCCAGAGGCCGACCCTGCCCCGGGAACCGGCGCCGTCGTCCTCGTCGAGGTCGATCCCGCCGCTGTCCACGCCCGACAGGTCGTGGCCTCCGGTCTGTGAGGGCCCGAACAGGTAGTCCGCGCCGCCCCTCCCGGCCGTGCCCGCGCCGCGCGCCCCGGGCGGGGCCCCGGGGCCGTCAGCCGTCGGAGCGGGGAGGGCGTGCCCGTACGCCTCCGCGGCGGCCTCCGGCCCCCACTCCTCGTCGTCGGCACCCGTCTCGGCGCCGCCTCCGAGGGTCGTCTCACCCCGGAGGGTTCCGGGGCCGACCGCGGCCCCCTCGGAGGCGGTGGCTCCGTCGACCGACGCGACCGCTCCGGTCTCCGCTCCCCCGTCACCGGTCCCCGCCGCAGCCTGGGCCGGGGCGTGCGCGGACCGGACCCAGCGCTCGGGGTCGTGCCAGCTCAGGTCGGGAATCGGCCAGTGCCGCGCGATGAGCGCGCGGAGCTGGTCGGGCCAGGTGTCGGCGGTCGACTGCTCGTCGATGCCGAGCATCAGCAGGCACTCCAGGTAGGCGTCCTCGGCGGAGGGGCGCAGCTCCGGATCCGGGGAGAAGGCGCGCAGGAGCAGCGAACGCAGCTCCTCCGGAAGCGCCCTGAGATCGACTCGCGCCTCGCGGGTGCGGCGGGCCATCTCCCAGAGGATCTGTCCCGGCACCCGTCCCGGGGTGTGCCCGGCCGGGGAGGCCCCGAACGGCGGCTCCCCGGTGGCGGCGAACACCACGAGGCAGGCCCAGGCGTGCACGTCGGACCGTTGTGTGGCGGGTGCGCCGTCGTAGCGCTCCGGGGACAGCCAGCCCAGGCTCGTCCCGCTCTGTACGGAGGCCGTGTCGTCGATCCGGCGGGCGATCCCGAAGTCGAGCACGCGGGGCCCGCGCGCCGAGGACACCACGCTCTCCGGGCGCAGGTCACCGTGCACGGCACCCGTAGCGTGGGTGGTGGCGAGTGCCTCGGCCATGCCGGCCGCCAGCGCCAGCAGGGCGTCGCCCCCGACGGGGCCGTGCAGCCGCACGTGCTCACGCAGACCGAGTCCGGGAAGGTACTCGATAGCGGACCACGGCCGTCCCTCGTGTGTCCCGAGGTCGCGTACGCCCACCGCGCACACACCGTCGCTCCGCTCGGCGGTCGGGGTCCCATCGACGGCGAGGGCGTCCCACCCGGGGCCCGCGATCCGGAGGGCGGTCGGTTCGTGGTCGGGGGAGACGGCGGCGAACAGGGTGCTCACACCGTCGGCGCCCAGACGTCCGATGACGCGGTAGCCGCCCACCTGGAGCGGGTCACCGTCGGTCAGGGGGTTGACGTTCGGCGGCGGATCAGGGAGGGAGAAGTCCATTGGGGGCAGCTTTCCACACATCAGGGACGGTTGTGGTGGGCTGTGCCGGGATAGCACATTCGATCCCGTTGTTCTGCGAACCTACCTAATTCGTGAGGGAGCCGACACAGTGATCCCCCCGTTCTCCGTGCGCACGGGACCCGCTCACAACGCATGCCCCGCCCTGCGCGATCACGCGCCCGCACCCCGGAGGGCGGGTCGGTAAGCCCTGTTCACCAAGGATCGTGGCGGTCGTCGGGACGTCCTTGCGCCGCCCGACGCCACCAC
Organism: Nocardiopsis eucommiae; assembly: GCF_965344335.1. Taxonomy (NCBI): domain Bacteria; kingdom Bacillati; phylum Actinomycetota; class Actinomycetes; order Streptosporangiales; family Nocardiopsidaceae; genus Nocardiopsis; species Nocardiopsis eucommiae. The sequence goes on along the minus strand of NZ_CBDRIY010000034.1, from coordinate 5,311 downwards.
ACCGAGGGGCACCGGTGGCGGACACGGTGGGTGAGGACGTTATGGGAAGGAGAGGAAATCGGTGTAATCCACCGTCAACCACCCCGGCCACGACCCCGGGGCAGCTCCACCCTCTGGCCCGGCCACACGGAGGGTGCGGAGGGTCCCGCAGAATCGTCACGAACTCCCGCTGACAGCTCGACGCCCCCACTTCCCCGCGGAGAAGACGATGGCCGACGACGCCAGGAACACCGCGCAGCACCCCGCCGACCACACCCCCGAGTCCGGCGGCACGTCCCCGCCCTCGGCGGACCCGCCGAGGGACGCGAGCACGAACGAGCACCCACGGGAGCCCCGCCCCTCCTTTTCCCGGCTGGTCGGCGCCATCGCGGGCAAGGCCCTCCCCCTCTACCTCTCCATGGTCGCCACGGTGTTCGGCACCCTCGTCACGGCGGGGGTGCTGGGGCACACCGGCACCACGGTCCTGGCCGCCTACTCCCTGACCATCGCCCTGTACAACCCCGCCTCGATGGTCGTCCAGGGCGCGCTGCGCGGTTCGATGCCGTTCGTCGCGCGGAACACCGAGGACCCCGCCGCCCTCGCCCCGGTCCTGCGTGACTCCCTCTGGCTGTCCCTGTGCCTGGGCCTGGTCGGCGGTTCCGTGGTGGCGTCGGTTCCCCTGGTCGCCCGGTTGATCGGAGCACCCGCCGAGACCGTGGCGGCCTTCGGCCCCTTCCCCCAGCTGATGGCGCTGGCGCTGCTCGCCAACGCCTTCCAGTCCTGCGCCACGGTCCTGTTGATCGGCCTGGGGCGGTCGAAACAGGCCATGGCCGTGGGCCTCGTCGGAACCGCCTCGTCCGTGGTCCTGATCCCCACACTGGTGCTGGCCCTCGGTCTGGACATCGCCGGCGCCGGCCTCGCCATGCTCCTGACCGCCCTGACGACCACCGCGCTGGCCCACGTCCTGCTGAGACGCGGCACCGCGTTGACCACCCGGTCTCCCGGAGCGTGGAGACCGGACTGGTCCGGCGTCTGGCGTATCGCCCGGGTCGGACTCCCCATGGGGTCGACGATGCTGATCAAGTTCGGCGTGCTGGGCCTGCTCGCCATGGCGGTGGCACGGATCGGCACCACCGAGGCCGCCGCCCACCAGGTGATGGTGACCCTGGTGACCTTCGTCTTCCTCCCCGCGACCGCTGTCGGCCAGGCCGCGGTCCCCTTCATGGCCCGTGCCGCGCGGGCGGCCGAGTCTCCCGGGGAGAGTGCCTCGGGGTTCGGCGAGGTCCGCAGAGCACTGGTCGCGGGACTGACGCTGGCCCTGCCGGTGATCGCCCTCAGCATGCTTCTGCTCTGGGTCGCGGCGGGCCCGATCGTCGGCGTCCTCACCCCCGACCGGGCCGTCTCCGCGCTGGTCATCGGGTTGGTACCGGTCGTCTTCGTGGTCGTTCTCGCGGACGGCGTGCAGGCCGTGCCCGGGATGGGGCTGCTCGCCCTCAGACGCACCGCCCCGACCCTGTACACCTTCGCGGTGTGCTTCGGGCTGCTGGCCCTGGCCGCGTTCCCCGTGGCCTCGGCGGGTGGCCTCGCCTGGCTGTGGTGGACCTACGCTCTGGCCAACCTCGGACTGGTGGTGGGACAGGGTGGTGGCTTCCTCCGACTCACCCGGGACCGGAACTGACCGATGAACCCCCGTTCCGGAGGAGGCACCGTCCGGGGTATTCGGGGCCGACGGTTCCGGAACGGTCCACTTCATGCGCGACTCGCATAGAACTCATGATTTCGCACCGGAGTGACGCCCCGAGCCCGTCCCGCCCTCCCCTGCCACACCCCCACCACCAGCGGCCTCGGCGGAGTCCCGCACCGACCGCCGAGGCCACTCCATTCCCCTGCGAAACGACGCTCCATTTCCTGGAATCGTCCATTCGCATTCCTCCGGAGAAACACACGGGAAAGCACGGCGGCACCCCGTCGGCATCCCTCCGGTCGTCGCCTCCCGCCACGCGCCACCGACGGCCCGTCCGCAGGGCGGGAATTCCCCCCACCGCCACCCCACCTTCCGGAGCAGCGGGAGGGCGGCAGTCGTACCGACTCGTCCTCGCCTCCAGGGAGGACCGCCCCGCCCAGCCCGCCCCGGGCATCCTTCACCCTGGGGTCCCCTCCGCCCCACCGTCGCGTGACCCAGCGGATCCCCCCGGCAGCCCCGCCCTCCTCAGCCAGTCCCACGCCCCCACGAGGGAAAACCGGACAGTCAACCCACCGAACGAGACAACAGTCGATGTCTCCCTTCAGGTCGAAGAACGCCCCCGAGGCCCCCAGCGGCCACCAGGAGCCCCGGCCGTCGCGCGGCCGACCCCGTGGCGGCCGAGGCCCCGTCCTCGCGCCACGGGGCCTCCTGAATCCACAAGGGCTCCCAGGCAGCGGACACCCCCGAAACCGTTGTTACGAGGGTGTCCGGTTTCCGCCAAGCGATGACTTTAGACACCAAACCGCCTACAAAAGACGGCACGCGGCTCCGACCCGAACCAATCCGGACCCCGCCAATGACCACCCTGAGTGCGCCACTCAGCCAGGTCGGAGAATCAGTTCGAGAAATTGCCGCGGAACGGCTGCGGAGCACCCTCGATCTCAGGCATACTCAGACCGTCGGTCGCCCGGTCGGCGCTGGCTTCGAGCCCGATGCCAGCGCGTGTCCTGGCGTCCGCGCCATGCACTCGACGTTCCGTGCGTCCTTTCGTTCCCGGGGCCCGTGGGTGGGTTCTCGTTCACCACAGAACGAGGCTCCCGGGGATGGACAGAATGGTTGCGCGAAGCGATAGAGTGCACCTGCGGGATCTCGCTTTCTCCCGTTCGTCACACGGGAGAGGCGCGAGTTCGATGGGGAGTGACTTCGTGGAAGTTGCGATCTAGGGGGAACTTCCGCCAAGAAACACTCTCACCCGCCCAGGTGGCAGGGGATTCGGGGGAATTCACGTTCACCGAGCACGTGAATGCTCCCTTCGCCACCAAGGGGCCCCAGCCCTCTGTTGCCTCCGGGCGACAAAGCCACCGGGGGGAAAAGGGGAACAGAGGGATCGCGGCCCCGAACCATGAGGAAAAAAGGGGGGCACTCTCCCCTCCCGGTGTCAGGGGGAGACACGGGAGCGGAGGCCAACCTCAGGCGCGGCCCCGGATCGTGTCGGCTCACAGGGAGCCGACGGCGACCGGGGCCGCGACTCGTGACGACCGCTCCACAGCCGAGCTCATCCCACGAAAGCGGCCCGGTGTCGAGCCCTCACCCGGATCCCGCATACGACCCCCGGGTGGTCGTCGCCGCTCCGCTGGCGGAGGCGTTCCGCCCAGAAACCGAACCCGGACGGGAACTCGGCGTGACCGGGCTTCGTTGCGCCTGCGTGAGTGAAGACATGAGGTGTTCGCGCCGCCGGGCCGCGGCGAGGCGTGTCCTCCGGATCATGGGGCGCTCGCGACCACCAGGCCGTCCCTCGCCGAACCCGTGGAGCTCGAACGGCCACGGGCCCGACCCCGGCGCGTCGTCGCGCCGGAGACGCTCCCTGCCGCCGATCGTGCCGACGGCGACTCCGTCGTCACCGGCGAAGGCCTGCGGGAAGCCCGCCCTAGTGCGCGTCCCGACAGCTCAGCACGGTCTCCAGCAAGCCGGGGAAGCGCCCGTCGAGCTCCTGGTCGCGCAGCGAGACGAAGCAGCGCGTGCCCTCGGTCCGGTTCTGGATCAGCCCTGCGTTGCGGAGGATCTTCAGGTGGTGGCTCAGGGTCGACTGCGCGATCGGCAGGTCGATGTCCTTCCAGGCCCGCTCACCCTCGAACTCCGCGAGCATGCACACGATCCGCATCCGGGTGGGTTCGGCCAGCGCGGAGAGCACCGTGACCAGATCCACTTCGGACAGGGCCGGATGCTCGCGCCCCTTCGCCGTCCCCTTGGGAACCAAGACCCCACCTCCGCTTCCTCTGCCACACAGCCGTTCCGCGCGTCCGCCCGGGGGCCGCACCGTCCCACCCGACCCCGCCCCGCGGCCGAGCCCATCCGCGATCAGGATTTGGTGTGCGTTCAGCGGCGAGTGTACCGTCACTGTTCGATGTTCGTCGATCATCGAACGATTCAGGCCAGTGGGGGTAACTGAGATGACGGAAAACACCGGGGCCACGAAGACCGGGGCATCGGGGGCGGGGCCCGCCCTGTCCGTCCTGGACCACGCCAGCATCGTCGAGGGCTCCACCCCCGGCGAGGCCCTGCGTGACGCCCGTGAACTCGCCCAGAACCTGGAGCGGTGGGGCTACACCCGCTTCTGGCTGTCCGAGCACCACAACATGCGGGCCATCGCCAGCGCCGCCACCTCGGTCTCGCTCGGCTTCATCGCGGAGGGCACCTCCACCATCCGGGTGGGTTCGGGCGGCGTGATGCTCCCGAACCACTCCCCGCTGGTGATCGCGGAGCAGTTCGGCACGCTGGAGTCCCTCTACCCGGGACGCGTCGACCTCGGTCTGGGACGTGCTCCCGGAACGGACCCGCGCACCATGCGGGCGATGCGCCGTGACCACTCCGCTTCCTCGACCTTCCCGCAGGACGTCCAGGAGCTCCGGTCCCTCTTCGAGCCCGCGAGCCCCGGACAGCCGGTGCGCGCCGTTCCGGGCGAGGGCCTGCGGGTGCCCCTGTGGATCCTCGGGTCCAGCCTGTTCGGGGCCCAGCTCGCCGCGCACCTGGGGCTGCCGTACGCCTTCGCGTCGCACTTCGCACCGAGTGCGCTCTACGACGCGCTCGCCGCCTACCGGGAGGACTTCGCCCCCTCGGAACAGGCCTCGAAGCCCTACACCATGGCCGGGATCAACGTGGTCGTCGCGGACACGGACGAGGAGGCGAAGGACCTGTTCACCTCGCAGCAGCAGGCCTTCCTGGGCATCATGCGCAACGCGCGCGGACTGCTCCAGCCCCCGGTCCGGAGCTCGGCCATGGACACGATGTGGCGTCCCGGCGAGAAGGAGCAGACGAGCGCGATGCTCCGCTACTCCTTCGTCGGTTCCCAGGAGACCGTGCGGAGCAGGATCGACCAGTTCGTCGCCGACACCGGTGTGGACGAGCTGATGATCTCCTCGATGATCTACGACAAGACCGCCCGCTTCCGCTCCTACGAACTGCTGGCCGACGCGTGCGGCCTGGCGGCGCCCGACGGGAGCTGAGGTCGGCACGAAACCCTGACCGGGGGTACTGGTCAAGGGTGCGGGACCGGATCAGGCAGGATCCGGAACCGTCTCCTCCGGTGACAGGGGTGGGGGGGGGGGGGGGGGGGGGCGGGCCCCCCCCACCCCCCCACCACCCTCCCCC